>CAVJEL010000210.1:0-2025 GCA_963648635.1 Ruminococcus intestinalis | reverse complement strand
AATCCTGTGACTCCTGGAAGAGGAGTGTGTCGATTTCAGGCTCGCCGAGGAAGTATGTCGAGTTAGCCTTGAGTGTAACAACACCGTTGTTGTAGCTCTCGAATACATATGCACCAGCGCCGAGAGGCTGAGTCGTCTTAGCTCTGACACCTGAGAGGTCACCCTTCTTGAAGCCGAAGGAGTCAACACCATTGTAGAGAGATGTGTCACCGTAGTAGTGCAGCGGTGTGATTGTGAAGCTCATGTTGTAGATACTTGTAGCATCGAAGGATGACATATGGACAGTCATTGTGTACTTTCCTGTCTTCTCGATACCGCTGATTGACTTAACGTCATCGCCTGCAGCAATACCATAAGAATACTTGTTGCCTGTAACATCAGCGAGGCACTGGAAGATTGTTGAACCAGCTGTCTCAACTTCTGTTGCCTGCATGATATCGCCGTCGAAGTTAGCGAGGATTGCCTTCCAGTAATCCATAGCTGTTGCGCCTTCGAACCATGAGCCGCTGTATCCCCAGAGGTACATACCGAGCTTGACCTGAAGAGCTGTTGAAGCCTTTACATCTGCTGCCGATACTCCGAGATAAGACTCTGAATAAGAATCAGCATAGTTAGCCATGACATAGTCGATGATTTCCTGAGCGAAAGCTTCACCTGCCTTGTCCATGTCAGCCCAGAACTGATCCTGCTCTGCCTTTGTCCAGAGAGAATAGTCTGTGTTGTCCTTGCCAGCAGCAAAGAGGAGGGAGTCTGCACTCTTCATTGAGTTGTAGTACTCTTCCATACCGATAATCGGCTGAGCATAGATAGTTGAAGAACCATCATATGTAGGATCTGCGAGTACGTAGATACCGAAGATGACGTCGTCGATTGTTGCATTTACTCCATCCGAGAAGTAGATGTCGTCGCGCATTGTGAGTTTGTAGTCAACTGTGCCGTCATCGTTCTGAACAACTTCGACAGAACCAGCACCATAGTAGGTGTAATCTGTTCCGTTGTATGTGTGAGTCTCACCGTTGATGCCGTCATAGATGATAGCGCCACCTCTGTCAGCAGCAAGGAGACCAAGCTGTGTCAGGTTTACGATATCCTGGTCATATGCTGTTGTAGCAAAGAACGGAGAGAATTTCATTCCGAAAGATGCTGTAGCATATACTGCAGTTGTCGGTTTCTCAACAACAGGAGCTGTAGTAGCTGCAGTTGTAGTCGTTGCAGTCGTTGTCGTTGTAGTTGCTGTTGTAGCAGTTGTAGTTGTTGTAGTTGCAGTAGAAGTCTCCTTCTTTCCACAGCTTGTAAACATACTTAATGCAAGGAGAACAACAAGGACAATAGCTAATGTTTTTTTCATTTCCTAATCCTCCCTTGAGGTATATTAAGCTTACAACGTAAGCTGTTTTACTTTACTTCGTCCGCACTTCCCACCTTTTTCATCTCCAATTCCTTTCTCTTACGGAAAATGGAGAAGGCCATGAAGGAAAGAGCAAGAGTCAGCGATAAGAGGACGGCATCCTCTGAGCTTTCTCCTTCCTTCACCCAGGCCACAACATGGGCAAAAGCCGAACAGAGCGAGAAGAAAAGTGTCATAAAGACATAAGAAACAAGACGGGAGGAAATCAAATCCTTTTCCTCGCGCTTATATCCCTTTTCGACCTTCTTGAAGAACAGGGAAGTAACCCGGCTCTGTCCCAGAAGGGGAAAAGCAAATGCCAGAAGGGGAAGAGAAACATACATAACCCTGATCTTACTGCAGTTGATAACCAACGCCAGAATAAAGACAAGCCACTCGAGCACCGTAGTGCGGAGAACTGTCCTCTTCAGTTTCACAACCTCTTCTTCACTTTTCTCCCAGTCAAAGAAATCACCTTTATATACAGCTCTGGTTACTGTCTTTCCTTTTTTGTTCTCCACATTTTCAAGACGGTAATCCTGAACATACTTCCGGCTGACCATTTGACTCCCACTCACCTGCTCTACACATTAATTCATGAATAAAACAGGAAACGCCCCTTCAGAATACAATAACAT
>CAVJEL010000209.1:0-2025 GCA_963648635.1 Ruminococcus intestinalis | reverse complement strand
CTCCGACTGGGTATATCATATCGAGTAGCTGAGACTTAGAGTACAAGCCATCATCGCCCTTGTCGCCTTTATCGCCCTGCTTTCCTGTAACACAGTAATAAACCCATCCTGCGTCAACTCCTTCGCTTGCGTAGATCCATTCACGCTTCCATAGATATGGCTTGTCTGAAGGCTGGTCGGGGATAGTAGAAGACCAGTCTGTAGAGTTTGTAGATAGCGTTACAGCCTGCCCATTGACTTCTAGAACTGCCTCGTCTCCTACTGATACTGTGCTCTCTTCCTCATCTGGTGGAATGACATCAGATGCGCCCCACTTCCATTGTACGATAGGTGAGAGCGCTGTTGCATCTGCTGTATACCTTGAAGGCTCTGACCACTCTGCATACTGATATTCACCGTTGATTACTGAGACTACTCCAGAGCTTACCCATACTATTTTCTTATCAGCTCTTACAGGAACTTCAAGGCCCCATCCGTCTGGCACTGTCTCAGCTGTTCCAGATGGAGTGGAAGGCTTTGTATCAGATACCGTATAGATGAGCCTTACATATGGAGCTGGCTCTCCGTCTCTTACAACTGAAAGAGTTAAGAATGCTGAACACTTTGCCATCAGTTTACCTCACAGAAGAATGTTGCTTTAACTGTCACATTATCAGCATTAACGGCTATAGCCTTTGAGTTATCTGCTACAATGCTTCCAGTTGCTGTTGCTGAGCATGGAAACGGTGTTATTGCGTTTCCATCTTTGTCTGTCATTGACCATGTATATGTGATATCTCCATCGCCTTTAGCGTCTATCTCTTCACCGTTCTGATAGAGACGGCAAATCAGAATTGTAGAGCCTGTGCCGTTCTTGAAGACATCGCCTGCTGTTGACTCAATTACTGCCTGGTATGGGTCTGATACATCATAGAAGGCTACGCCCCCAGTTGTGTATGTCTGATTGTATGTATCAGAGTCGGGGTCTGCATCCGTGATTCTACATCTGAACATTGCAAAAGAGTCTACATCCTTGATTGATAGTGTGTCCGTTGAGCCTTCAACCGCAGTCCAGTCAGTGCCGTTAATAGACTTCTGCCAAGCGTATGTTAGGTTTGTTGTATCTGTTGTAGCGCCTCTTAGAAGCTCTGCTTTTACTGTAAGCTCTTCGGGCTGTCCGTTCTTGAATGTAGTACCGCTTACAGCATATGCTCTTGCCAGAACAAAAGAAATGCCGTTTGCAACTCTAGAGAATGTCACAGTCATTTCAACGGGCATTGAGACTTTGACCACTGGATCCATATAATCACCAGAGAACTTGTATTCAATCTGCCATACATCGCCCACAAGCTTATTCTGTGAGATGGTGAGCACTCCAGTCTCTGAGTCCATAGTCTCGCCATTAGAACCGCTTACAACATCAATCCATGTGCCACCTGCTTTTCTTCTCTTCCACATCTTGTCTGTCATAGACTCAACAAGAGATGCTGAAGAGCCTGCCTTTAGAACTCTAGGAGTAAGAACAAGATGCGTATCACCTGCCCAAGATGGGTTTAGAGTCTGGCTGGCAGTATCATAGAGAGAAGTGAAAGGCAGGTTGCTGTCTATTCCTGTGATGAGCGATACACTGTCGGTATAATCCATCAATGTAAAGCTTGCACTTGCCTCTGACATTTATTTCTCCGCCTCCTCATTGGCTTCTTCGTTAGCTTCCTTGTTTTCTTCTTCAAAGCTCTTTATGTACTCTTCGGCTTCTTCTTGCGTTATCTCTCTCACTGTTCCGAAATCTGTATCATCTGGTGCGTATATGCTGTCAGATACTATCTTGCGCTCTTCCCATAAGAGCATCTTCCCATCTGTTGCTATTATCTTCTTCATGAAACTACCCATCCTTTATTCGTTGCAATTGCTATCTCTTCATCACTCATAAGCGCCTTGACTGTAGAATTGAGTCTAAGAGTCGGTGAATTTGTTCTTGTTGCAAGTTTATTGAATACATCTAGGCATGAGTCGTGTGTAAGCTTACTGCAATAGGATAAATCAAAT
>CAVJEL010000208.1:0-2053 GCA_963648635.1 Ruminococcus intestinalis | reverse complement strand
CCTTCTCCTCAAGCTTCCCATCAATGAGAAATATCTCTTTGTTTGAATTTGTTGTAACAGTTCAGCCCTAGGGGGCAGGTAAAAATTCCTTTATTTATTTATGTGAGGCATGGGTTTTTCTCATGCCTTTTGATTTGCTCCATAAATAGGCATACTTTTCTTAAATATTTAATGTTTTTCTATTGACTTTTACATAGGCATATGCTAAACTCTAATCATAACTAGGAGGTTAGAATGTCTATCGTTAAGTACAAGAATCAGTCGGGCGTAACATATGCTTATGAGTCAATTGCCATCTGGGATCCTGAGAAGAAGCAGAGCAGGCCCAAGAGGGTTTATCTTGGAAGAATAGACGAGAAGACGGGAGAGATTATCTCCTCTTCTGGAAAAAGAGGAAGGCCGGCAAAAGAAAAGAAGGGAGAACAAAAGCAGGAGGATAGCACAGACTATAAGGCTCTTTATAACGATGTAAACAAAAGGAATGAGGTTCTTTCTCTTCAGCTTGCCGAAGAGATTAGAAAGAACTCCGTCCTTTCTTCAGAAAACAGAAAGCTTATGGCTACCATCAAAGACATTAAGACTATCGTCGAAAAGATGATGGATGGAAAGGAAGAATAAATCATGGGAAGGCCGAGAGATTCATCGGGAGAAATCTTCAGACAGCTGACTGAAACGCTGGAGAAATTGGAATACCTTGAGAAGGTAAAGATTCCCGACATCATAAGCACTAAGGACGCGGAAAGGTGGAAAATGGAGCGCGCCTTTAAGGAAGAGATTAAGCAACTCAAAGCCATCATCAAAGAAAAGGATGAGACGATACAGTCGTTAGGAGAGGAGCTTAGTAAGGAAAAGAATGAGAACGCCAGGCTTAAGTCCATTCTTAATAACAATTCCGAGAACTCTTCCGTTTCTCCTTCGCAGGATCAACCCGGACAGAAACCTAATCGCTCTAAATCTCAAAATGAATACAATGACAGAGAGGAGGAGAAGAAGAAAGCCGGTAAACCTCAAAGGAAGAAAGGTGGCCAGAAAGGCCATGCCGGTAAAACGCTTACCAAAGAAGATGTCGAGAAGCTCTTTAAGAAATTTGAAGGCAAGTGCGAGCATGAGATTCACTACGTTGGCACCAACAGAAACGGGAAATATAGAGTGAAGTACGTTCTTGGGATGAAGGTTGTACCAGTTATAAAGGAGTACAGGTATTACGATGATGCAAAAATACCATCGGAACAGTACTCTGATGTAACCTACGACAGCTCAATCGCTGCGATTGCAGGTTACTGCTATGGCGAGTGCAACATGCCGACAGACAAGATTGGGCAACTTCTATCTGTCATCACAAGTGGAGTGGTTAACCTCAGTGAAGGCACCTGCTATAACCTCTGCCGTAGACTTGCTGAGATGTCTGACTTGAGTATAGAGCAGCTGAAGGAGGACCTGATGAATGGCGAAGTTCTCTACACAGATGCCACATACACAAAGGAGAACGGAAAAGAAACGTATGTCAGAAATGCCTCTAATGCCAATACCGTTGTCTACAGTCCGCAGGATTCGAAGACGATTGAGGAAATAGGAAAAACTGCAGTACTCAAAGAATTCCGAGGAATTGTTATGGCAGATCATGAGACGGCTTTAAAACATTACGGAGTTGAAAATGCCGAGTGCAACCAGCATGCCAGTAGATATTGTCGAAAGAACAAAGAACAGACAGGACATTCCTGGACTGATGATTTCATGTCGCTTCTCTATGAAATAAAGGACGCGAAGGCGAAGTTGATGGAGGGAGGTGTTATGAAATTCTCCGATGATGCGTTGAAAGATTACTTTCAGAGGTATGATGAAATCCTGAAGAAAGGCTGGGAACAGAACAAGGATGAGAACCTTCTGCAGTATGCAAGTGACGAGGAGAGAGCAAATCTCAGACGATTTGAAAAATACAAAGAAGACCACCTCAGATTTGCGACTAACTTCGAAGTGGATTTTACCAACAACAGAAGCTTATGCGCGGTTTTGGAAAATGCGCGGGTTTTCAGACGTCCATTACAACATAAGG
>CAVJEL010000207.1:0-2068 GCA_963648635.1 Ruminococcus intestinalis | reverse complement strand
ATGATGCGCGTAACGAGCTTAAGAACAATATCAGAAAAGACATCTTTGAACAGCTCAAAGGCATTGACGGAACACTTGACGAGTCAAGCATCCTCAACAGGATGGTGATATCTGACAGAGAAATCAAGAACGAAACGGGAGAGATAATATCCGGCAAGAATACAGCGGTCAAAACAAGAGAAGATGACTCTCTTTACTTTGTTGTTGATAATGATACAACAAGGTCAGGAGAAGGAGAGAATACCACATCCTACACAATGCGTATTGCCAACCCGTCAGTCGTCGGCACAAGTGCTTTAGGGGAGGTTTATGTTGATGCCAAAGTCGCAGGATATGAGAGCGATGTTATAAACTCTGTTGCATCATCTCCGAAAGCTCTGGCAATGGAACAGGCAGGAAGAATCAACTTTACAGTCAACGAAGAGAATAAGACTCTCACTATAGACAGCGTGTCAGTACAGGAAGACAGCAAGACACTCAAGACAAAGGCTATTCAGGAGCTGACAGCAATGTACCCCGAATACACTGTCGAGTGGGAGAATCGCACGGAGAGCGACAATGCCGTCTATGCTGATATCGAGAGCGCCAACCCACGTAACACATCTCAGCAGACCTTCGGGCTCAACTACAATGAAAAACTCTCCTCGGACGATGCTGATACTGCATATGTAAAGAGATGGCTGGGGACTAACTTCTCTGAAGATACAAGTGAGAATAACTTCATGGCAACCATCCTTCAGGCTGCGGCAAAAGCAAGGGGAATGGATGGAAAGTCATTCATCGAGAAATACTTCACAGCAATTGAGAAGAGTGACGAAAAGGACTCCAATACAAAAGGCTACATGAATACCAAGAGGGATGTAGCAACAAAGCAGGTGAAGGCTACAATCTACGCCGGTAAGAATGCAGATGCCACAACATTCCTCCACGAACTTCATCACGCTATCATGCTCATGGGTGACAACATGAAGGAGTTCACCCAGATTTACAACAAGGTCAAAGGCACAAAACAGTTCATGGCCTTCCTTCAGGAGAACATCGACCTTCTCAAGGAGCGTATTGCAAAGAAGGATGCAGACGGCAAGTTCATTTTAGATAAGAAGGGCAGATATTCCATAGATGAGAACAAGGTTAATGCCCTCTTCACAAACAGCAACAAGTGGACAGAGGATGACTTTGAGTTCGAGGCAAGGCTATACGAGGCCTATGTCCGTAACGGCCGTACATTCAATCCTTCTCTTACAGGATTCTTCCGCCGTGTTGCTGAGACATTCAGACAGATTTACAGAAGCCTCCGCAACGGATTCTTCAAGACACAGCTCAACGATGAAGTTGTTGAATACTTTGATAAGCTCTATGGCTATGATGCATCTACAGGAAAAACAAGCCAGCTTAATGGTGGCAGCAACATGCAGTTTCTGAACGATGCTGTTATCAAAGAGAACGGAACTGTAGGAGGATTGAAACAGAGTGAGAGTATTGAGCTTGACGAGAACGGCCTTCTTAGGTGGAAAAATGTATTTGAGTATCTTTGTGACAAGTTCGGTTTCGAAAGTGGAAAAGATAAAGAGTACCTGATTTTCAATAAGGAGCAGGGGGAGCATTATAGGCTATCAAAAACAAACCTCCGTAAGATGCTCAGTAAAAAGGCTACCGACAAGTCTTACTTGAACGGTTTCTCCACTAACGAGCACAATGAGGCAGTCTTGAATGTCGAGACTCTCTTTGAAAACGCAGTAAAAAAGAAGACCGAACAGGATAAAAACAACAGCCCTGACCTTAAGGGGATTGAGAGATTTGAAACAGAATTCACCTACAAAGAAGGGAAGGATAAGGTTTACACGGCGCTCTTTACAACAAAAAAACATACTGATACAAAAGTCAGAAATGGACTCTACTCTGTAGAATTGACTGAAATAAAAACAGCCCCTTCTACCGGGGCGGAGAATCCAAACATTGTTGAACTCTCACGCGTCAGGGGCTCTGACAATACTATCGGCCATGCTGACCCAACTGTCAAGAGGCTAGAGCAGAAAAAACTCTCATCCGAGGAGCAGTACGATGCAGT
>CAVJEL010000206.1:0-2171 GCA_963648635.1 Ruminococcus intestinalis | reverse complement strand
CGCTACCTTAGGACCGTTATAGTTACGGCCGCCGTTTACTGGGGCTTCAATTCAAAGCTTTGCCTTGCGACTAACTTCTCCTCTTAACCTTCCAGCACTGGGCAGGCGTCAGCTCCTATACTTCAGCTTGCGCTTTAGCAGAAACCTATGTTTTTGTTAAACAGTCGCTTGGGCCTATTTTCTGCGCCTCACTCTCGTGAGTCCCCTTTATTCCGAAGTTACAGGGTCAATTTGCAGAGTTCCTTAACAAGAATTATCTCGCGCGTCTTTGGATTCTCTCCTCGCCTACCTGTGTCGGTTTACGGTACGGGTTCCTCTAGATATCTTAGAAGCTTTTCTTGGAAGTGTGGCTCCTCATACTTTCCCCATCATAACTCAGCGTTATAGTACACGGATTTGCCTATGTACACGCCTTATTACTTAGTCTAGCTATTCCACCAGCTAGATATGATTTACCTCCTCCGTCACTCCATCAGTCTATCGGAAGTACAGGAATATCAACCTGTTGTCCATCGGCTACGCTTTTCAGCCTCACCTTAGGTCCCGACTTACCCAGGGCGGACGAGCCTTACCCCTGGAAACCTTAGGCTTTCGACGGATAGGATTCTCACCTATCTTATCGCTACTCACACCGGCATACTCACTGCTTACCGCTCCAGCTGTCCTTACGATCAACCTTCTTCGCTGATAAGTACGCTCCCCTACCAATTATATCACTATAATTCCGCAGCTTCGGTATTATGCTTAGCCCCGATACATTTTCGGCGCAGGATCACTCGACTAGTGAGCTATTACGCACTCTTTAAAGGGTGGCTGCTTCTGAGCCAACCTCCTAGTTGTTTATGCGACCCCACCTCCTTTCCCACTTAGCATAATTTTGGGACCTTAACTGGCGGTCTGGGCTGTTTCCCTTTTGACTACGGACCTTATCACTCGCAGTCTTACTGCTGTGCACGTTATACGACATTCGGAGTTTGATTGAGATCAGTACCTCGAGGTGAGGCCCTCACCCATTCAGTGCTCTACCTTCGTATAACTCTATCACAACGCTATCCCTAGAGATATTTCGGGGAGAACCAGCTATCTCCGAGTTCGATTGGAATTTCACCCCTAGCCACAAGTCATCCAAGTCTTTTTCAACAGACCCTGGTTCGGTCCTCCACCTGGTTTTACCCAAGCTTCAACCTGCTCATGGCTAGATCACCCGGTTTCGGGTCTATGTCAGCCTACTAATTCGCCCTATTAAGACTCGCTTTCGCTACGGCTCCACTCCTTAAAGCTTAACCTTGCAAACTAACATAACTCGCCGGCTCATTCTACAAAAGGCACGCTATCACCCATTAACGGGCTCTAACTGTTTGTAAGCACACGGTTTCAGGTTCTTTTCACTCCCCGCCAGGGGTTCTTTTCACCTTTCCTTCACAGTACTGGTTCACTATCGGTCACTAGTTAGTATTTAGCCTTACGAGATGGTCCTCGCATTTTCAGACGGAATTCCTCGTGCTCCGCCCTACTCTTCGTCCACCAGAGATCTCCTCGTTTCGTATACGGGACTATCACCCTCTTTGGTTCTAACTTCCCAGTTAGATTCTACTACGATGAAATTTTGTAACTCTATACGGTGGCCTGGGCTGTTCCCCTTTCAATCGCCTCTACTTAGGGAATCGCTATTGCTTTCTTTTCCTCTGGGTACTAAGATGTTTCAATTCTCCAGGTTCGCTTCGTATGACTATGAATTCATCATACGATAATAGCAGTTCGTGCTATTGGGTTCCCCCATTCGGACATCTACGGATCTTTGCGTACTTACTGCTCCCCGTAGCATTTCGCTGTTAGTCGCGTCCTTCATCGCCTTCTAGTGCCAAGGCATCCTCCGTGCGCTCTTTATTTCTTAACCTTACAAACTTTTTTCTAGTTCTCTTTTTTTATTGTGTGAATATTTCGATAAATTTTTTCAAATTGTCAAAATATCTTTTTTTGTCTGAATCCAAAAACACATTATTTTTAATGTCTTTTTGTCTTTCTTAGATCGCTTTAATCTATTTTGCGACAAGTATTATTCAATTTTCAAAGATCTATATTCATTAATATTAGATATTAATGGTGGGCCTAAATGGACTTGAACCATCGACCTCACGCTTATCAGGCGTGCGCTCTAACCAGCTGAGCTA
>CAVJEL010000205.1:0-2188 GCA_963648635.1 Ruminococcus intestinalis | reverse complement strand
TTTCCCCTCAGGGGACAGGGGATGTAACCGCTCCTACCCGTCGCTCTGAACCGCTACGCTCTAAGGATGTCGGGGCATCAAAGCCCTCGCCAGTTCTTTCTACGCAACAGAGTTGCGATTGTTTGTGCGGTGTAAACCGCCTTGGTTGCGACCTTACTAGACAACTCTTATAGGATGTGAGATATAGCACTGGTGGTTGCATACGCTTTGCTTGCAACCTTGCTTTGCAGGACTACTCTTATAGGATGCTGACACATTGAGCTAGTGGTTGCGTACGCCTAACTGCAATGATGATTACGACATCGTTAACTCGTTGGTGGTTCTTATAGGATGCTAACATGTTAGGGTGTGGATTTGGTGGAATGGGATAGTGACAAAAAATGATATAAACGAATAAAAGAGAAATGAATATGAAAAAGGTAAATGTTTACGACTATCTGGATTTCAGAGATTTACTCTATGGACTTCGTCCGAGTGTGGCCGAAAAAGTCAAGTGGATGTTTTATCGTATCAGTGCTTCAGAATACAGAAAATTATGCAAAAAGAGAGAAGAAGAACTTTTGCGTGAGCCAGAGGTAACTCCTGATATTCTGAATCGTATCAAGTCATTCCTTGCCGACAGAGGATTGCGGTTGGAGATGACGGAGCAAGAGTTAGATGCATATCTTGACGAGGAATATTACGCCTGTCATCCAAAAGAGCAGCAGGTGCAAGTTGAAAAGTCGTTTGATACTGACGGATGCGAACCCTTTGAACTTACCTCGGATGATGAAGAACAATTCAACAAGAGAGTGGCGGAAACTGAGGGCTATATAGAGGAAGAGAAGCCACAGGACGCAAAAGTCACAGAAGTCAAGGCTGACGGTGAAGAGCCAAAGAAGCAGTTTGACCTGCATAAGGAAATACGACGTGCCTTTGCTGAGACAATCAATGATCCTGTGCGTGTCATGCGGCCTGATTGGGAATGGTTTCGCCATCAAGCCAGACTGGATATGTTACAAGAACAGCCTTGGCTTGTCAAACTCTTCTTTCCGTTCCGCCTGAGGGTGAGAATGGCGTTTGACAACGCTGATACCATTATGGAAATGTATCAGACAAATGCGATATCCCGCTCAATGGTATATCGCAAAATGCAGAATGATGGGACTTTCAAGAAATTACTTTTGGAGGATTAGTGCGGGGATAACCACCCCGTACCTCCTTCATAAAGAGGTATTCTTCTAAAATCACCCCGTCCCTCTTTACCATTAAAGAGGGCTCCACCTCTTACCCCAAGCCCCTTTCCCCTCAGGGGACAGGGGATGTAACCGCTCCTACTCGTCGCTCTGAACCGCTACGCTCTAAGGATGCCGGGGCATCAAAGCCCTCGCCAGTTGTTGTTTGACACAACAGAGTTGCGATTGTTTGTGCGGTGTAAACCGCCTGGCTTACAACCTTGCTCGTAATCTTGCTTGCGACCTTGCTAGCTGGACTACTCTTATAAGAAGTTGAGATATAGCGAGGGGGCGGCATTGAGTGAGGCGGAGCGGTTTTTCTTGGTTTATCGCCCGAGGGTTTTCTGAGTGGCGCAGAGCGACACTGTTGCGGTGGTTTGGATTGGCTGTCGAGAACAGGTCCTCGTAAGGACAAGACAAAGCACTGCAACAAGCCGATAGGCTCAGAAAACCATCGGGAGTTTTTACGGTTTTTGTCTAAATCGTAACGGAAGAGGACAAGACCGTAAAGGAGAGATAAAGTCGCAAAAGGAAGGCAAGATCGTGACGGAGACTGTGACGGAATGAGACGAGGCTACGGCGGAAAAGAAGGAAGAAACGTGAAGGTGAGAAAGAAATGTAGAATATAAAACTGTTTGCAAAAATCGAGATGATACTATATGCTATACTGTTTTTCATAGCCCTCTGCATCGGCATGGCGGTGTCCGTCTATGCCTTTGGCACGGGCGGCAAGAGGAAGAAAATCTTCCAGGACATCTACTTCTCCGTGGAGAACGTGGACGGCATCGGCGTGGTCTATACCAAGAGCGGAGAGTTCTCTGCCATCCTGAAGATGGAGAACCCTGTACAAAAGTTCTCCGCCGATGTGGACAGCTACTATGAGTTCACCAACCTCTTTGCCGCTCTCTGCCAGACCCTTGGCGAGGGATATGCCCTGCACAAGCAGGACGTGTTCACACGGAAACGCTTCAAGG
>CAVJEL010000204.1:0-2295 GCA_963648635.1 Ruminococcus intestinalis | reverse complement strand
AGGAATTTCGCTACCTTAGGACCGTTATAGTTACGGCCGCCGTTTACTGGGGCTTAAGTTCAGTGCTTCGATTGCTCTAACACATCCCCTTAACCTTCCAGCACCGGGCAGGCGTCAGCCCCTATACTTCAGCTTTCGCTTTTGCAGAGACCTGTGTTTTTGGTAAACAGTCGCCTGGGCCTTTTCACTGCGGCCTGCTTTCGCAGGCACCCCTTCTCCCGAAGTTACGGGGTTATTTTGCCGAGTTCCTTAACAATAGTTCTCTCGCTCACCTTAGGATTCTCTCCTCATCTACCTGTGTCGGTTTGCGGTACGGGCACCTACGATCTCGCTAGCGGCTTTTCTTGACAGTGTGAAATCAGTTGCTTCCAGCCTTACGGCCACCCCATCACGCCTCAGAATTGACACGGCGGATTTGCCTACCATATCTCCCTCGACGCTTGGACACGCATTACCAACAGCGTGCTCAACCTATCCTTCTGTGTCCCCACTTCGCTCAAACGACTTTCGGTGGTACAGGAATATCAACCTGTTGTCCATCGCCTACAGCTTTCGCTCTCGGCTTAGGCCCCGACTAACCCTGAGAGGACGAACCTTCCTCAGGAAACCTTAGATTTTCGGCGGACAGGATTCTCACCTGCCTTACGCTACTCATGCCAACATTCTCTCTCGTATAAAGTCCACCAATCCTTACGAATTGGCTTCTGCCCGTTATACGATGCTCCTCTACCAATTACCTTTAAGTAATTCCTAAGCTTCGGTAGTAGATTTTAGCCCCGTTTATCTTCGGCGCAGAGTCACTCGACTAGTGAGCTATTACGCACTCTTTAAATGAGTGGCTGCTTCTAAGCCAACATCCTAGCTGTTTATGCAGCTCCACATCCTTCTCCACTTAATCTGTAATTTGGGACCTTAGCTGTAGGTCTGGGCTGTTTCCCTTTCGACCACGGATCTTATCACTCGTAGTCTGACTCCCGAGTATGATTGCACGGCATTCGGAGTTTGATAGTTTTCGGTAACCGGTGAAGGCCCCTAGAACATTCAGTGCTCTACCTCCATGTATCATCGCCTGAGGCTAGCCCTAAAGCTATTTCGAGGAGAACCAGCTATCTCCGAGTTCGATTGGAATTTCACCGCTATCCACACGTCATCCTAACCCTTTTCAACGGATATAAGTTCGGTCCTCCATAACCTTTTACGGTTACTTCAACCTGCACATGGATAGGTCACCCGGTTTCGGGTCTACAGCATACAACTAGCCGCCCTATTAAGACTCGGTTTCCCTACGGCTCCGTTCCTCCAGGAACTTAACCTCGCTGCATACCATAACTCGTTGGCCCGTTCTACAAAAAGTACATGGTCACTTGCGCTCCCATTGCTTGTAAGCACAGGGTTTCAGGTTCTCTTTCACTCCCCTCCCGGGGTTCTTTTCACCTTTCCCTCACGGTACTATACGCTATCGGTCACTAGGTAGTATTTAGGCTTGGGGGGTGGGCCCCCCGGCTTCAGATCGGGTTCCACGTGTCCGGTCCTACTCTGGATACACTCTATGATTATTTGATTTCGCCTACGGGGATTTTACCCTCTTCGTCAGAACTTTCCAGATCTCTTCGGCTATCAAAACCTCAAATTATGAATGTCCACAACCCCGATAACAAGTTATCGGTTTGGCCTCTTTCCCGTTCGCTCGCCGCTACTAGGAAAATCGATGTTTCTTTCTCTTCCTCCGGGTACTTAGATGTTTCAGTTCCCCGGGTTACCTTCTCTATGACTATTTTATTCATCATAGGATACTTAAGCATTACCTTAAGTGAGTTCCCTCATTCGGATATCTGCGGATTATCGGATATTTGCTCCTCCCCGCAGCTTTTCGCAGCTTGTCACGTCCTTCTTCGGCTCCTAGTGCCAAGGCATCCGCCCTGTGCTCTTCTTCACTTGACCTCGTCCAAATTACCGCCTCTATGTTCACAGCAACGCGAAGCGTCACTGCTCACGCGAGACGGATAATTTCTCCTCTCGAATAAAATCTCGCGATTTTATTCGCTTCAAAATCCTCTCGTCTCAATTGCTTCGGTAATTTCGACATTTTCAAACCTACGCCAGCGTTTATGCGTAGGATTTCTTTACTACTGTTTACTCGTAGTGAAAATTTTCTGGTTTTCTCGGTTTAACATTGAAATTGTTACCCACAAAATTTTGAAAAAACACTCTTGTGATTTTATCTCGATTTCGTTTCTTTTCGTTGTTAACTTGCTTATACACAATTTGATACTTTATTCAGTTTTCAAGGTACAT
>CAVJEL010000203.1:0-2302 GCA_963648635.1 Ruminococcus intestinalis | reverse complement strand
GCAGGCGTCAGCCCCTATACATCAGCTTACGCTTTAGCAGAGACCTGTGTTTTTGGTAAACAGTTGCCTGGACCTATTCACTGCGGGTTTCCGAAGAAACCTCCCCTTATTCCGAAGTTACGGGGTAATTTTGCCGAGTTCCTTAACCATAGTTCTCTCGCTCACCTTAGGATTCTCTCCTTGACCACCTGTGTTGGTTCTAGGTACGGGTACTTATAACATATCTTTAGAAGTTTTTCTTGGAAGCATAGCTTCAGAAGACTTAGCAGTCCAAAGACCACGACGCCATCACGCTTCAGTCTTATCGATATCACGGATTTTCCTGTGCATCAACCTAAACGCTTAGACCAGAATCCAATAACTGGCCCTTCCTAGCTTTCTCCGTCACTCCATCAGTCCTATAAGTAGTACAGGAATATAAACCTGTTGTCCATCGACTACGCTTTTCAGCCTCGCCTTAGGTCCCGACTAACCCAGGGAAGACGAACTTGACCCTGGAAACCTTGGTCAAATAGTGGGTAGGATTCTCACCTACCTTACGTTACTCACACCGGCATTCTCACTTCTAAGCGCTCCAGTAGTCCTCACGATCTACCTTCAGCGCCCTTAGAACGCTCCCCTACCATTTATAATAAATTATAAATCCATAACTTCGGTAATATGTTTAGCCCCGGTACATTTTCGGCGCAGAGACACTCGACTAGTGAGCTATTACGCACTCTTTAAAGGATGGCTGCTTCTAAGCCAACCTCCTAGCTGTTCGTGCGTCTCCACATCCTTTCCCACTTAACATATATTTAGGGACCTTAGTTGATGGTCTGGATTGTTTTCCTCTCGCGTATGGACGTTATCACCTCATACACTGACTCCTGAATCTACAATTCCTGGCATTCGGAGGTTGATTACAGTCAGTACCGCTAGACGCGGCCATTCCATATTCAGTGCTCTACCTCCAGGATGCAATAATTCAAGGCTAGGCCTAAACCTATTTCGGGGAGAACCAGCTATATCCGAGTTCGATTGGAATTTCACCGCTAGCCACAAGTCATCCAAGCACGTTACATAGTACCCTGGTTCGGTCCTCCATTAGGTATTACCCTAACTTCAACCTGCTCATGGCTAGATCACTCGGTTTCGGGTCTACAGCATTGTACTAAATCGCCCTATTAAGACTCGCTTTCGCTTCGGCTCCGTGTTTTCCACTTAACCTTGCACAATACCATAACTCGCCGGCTCATTCTGCAAAAGGCACGCTCTCACCCGTTAATGGGCTCGAACTTTTTGTAAGCATATGGTTTCAGATTCTCTATTTCACTCCCCTCCCGGGGTTCTTTTCACCTTTCCCTCACGGTACTTGTTCACTATCGGTCATTAGAGAGTATTTAGCCTTATGGGATGGTCCCCACAGATTCCGACAAGATTTCTCGTGTCCCGCCGTACTCAGGATACACTATAGAGGTTTCATGATTTCGTATACAAGACTATCACTTACTATGGTCACTCTTTCCAAAGTGTTCTACTATCATAAAACTTGGTAACTCCGTATATTAGTGTCCTACAACCCCAATCCTAAGACTGGTTTGGGCTGTTGCCGTTTCGCTCGCCACTACTCAGGCAATCGATTTTTCTTTCTTTTCCTCCCGCTACTAAGATGTTTCAGTTCACGGGGTTGACTTCAATAAAGCTATGTATTCACTTTATGATACCCTAATGGGTGAGTTTCCTCATTCGGAGATCTCCGGATCAAAGTTTACTTACAACTCCCCGAAGCAATATCGCTGTTTGTCGCGTCCTTCATCGTCTTCTAATGCCAAGGCATCCACCATACGCCCTTAATAATTTAACTTTTCGTTAAACAATCACTTACGTATTATTCACCATTATTCCTAATTAAATGAGTTTTGAGATCTTAATGTCAATTACTAGGACAGTAATTGACTACTCAATTTTGCATTATCTAGTTTTTCAAAGAACAAAATCACTAAACCATAAAGGTTCAATAATTTGAGAGAATGATCTCTCAAAACCAAGTAAAAACGTCCGCAGCTTCTTAGTTGAAACCTTTTCACAATTAAATGTGCTAACCCCGAAGGTTTCAAACGGTTCTTTTTCCTATAAAATATTCTCCATAGAAAGGAGGTGATCCATCCCCACGTTCTCGTAGGGATACCTTGTTACGACTTCACCCCAGTCACCTGTCCTACCCTGGGCGGCCCCATCCCTAAAAGGGTTAAGCTACCGACTTCAGGTATTACCGACTCCCATGGCGTGACGGGCGGTGTGTACAACACCCGGGAACGTA
>CAVJEL010000202.1:0-2367 GCA_963648635.1 Ruminococcus intestinalis | reverse complement strand
CGTCGCTTTCCGGCACTCTCATTATTCCCAGGACACATACCCGCCCATTTAGACAAATGCCGTTCTGATGGAAAACGGCTCATATCTGTGCCGATTACGGCAATGATGTTTTTTGCGGCGATTTTCGAAATGCCTGGTACGGCAGTAAGGGCTTCAACTGCCTCACGTTGTTCCAAACTGAGTGACCCTTCAATCAGCTTATCGAGCTCTTTGATTTTCTTTGTAAGATAGTCGATGTGTTCGAGACACATGTTCATCATGGAAATCTGTGCATCAGTCAGAATTCCGTTAAGGTCCTTTGCAAGTTGTTCGGCAGAAGCTTTCAGATTATTCGAAAGAATATGCTCTTCAAACATAATTTCGATGTCTTCCTGCGTGTATTTCTTTCCACCAAGAATTCCCTCGAGCAGAATTCTCGAACTCTTACCGAGGATGTCTGAGACAGTGCCGGATAGTTTAATATTGCCTCCCTCGAGCATCTTCTGCAGTCTGTTAAGCTCTGCGGTTCTGTTCCAGACAAGACTTTGCCTGTATTTGAGTTGTTCTCTCAGCTCACGCTGGGGTTTATCAGGAATGAAGCTCGCCTGAATGAGCCCGTAACGTAGAAGATCTGCTATCCATTCTGCATCCTTTACGTCGGTCTTCTTTCCCGGAACATTCTTTATGTGCTGAGGATTCGCAACAATTACCTTCATATCAGATGCCTCCAGCACATTGTAGAGAGGCTTCCAGTATGATGCAGTGCTTTCCATTGCAACTGCTTCACATTTGTTCTCCAGTAGCCAGTTCTGTAAATCCAGTAAATCACCAGTGCTCGTACCGTAAGTTCTGTTCTCCTTCTTCTTGCCGCTGAGCAGACAGACTGCCAGAACTTTTTTGTGTACATCCACGCCGCAACACCTCTGATAGATTACGTCCATTACCTTTCCTCCGTTGGGTTAATGTATGCAGCGCGAGAAGCCTATGTCAGTAACATTTTTTTATACGTTTTATTGCATCTCAAGGATGCGTGAACAATGCGTGGTCCGGTAGACTCCTCAAGATCAGTTTCTTGGTCGATTTCATAGTATCAAAAAGAACACGACCTAGTGCTACATCGATTACAGTATACGGCATCTTGATGAAAAGTCTTCAATTTGTTGCGTTTACAGTGGTTCGTTAGTTAACGAGTATGGGTTTCTTGGATAGAAGATTAAGCGTTCCCGTATCTGTATAGCCGTCAATAAGGATAATTTCATCTTTTGCTGTTTTTATTATATCGGCTATGAGAGAGAAGGCATCGAACATCTGTCCTTTGAAGAAGAGTACAGCTTTCTTCCTTCTCGGCTCTTCAAGTTGCTTTAAGACCTGTCCTATACATCTATCATGTTCAAGTAGCTTTAAGTCAATTTTAGTAAGATGTTCCGACAAAAGCTCATAATCTCTGAGATATTCTCTCATATCTTTGAAAAGTCGGATCAGCTTTTTGCTCTGCTTTACGGCAAGTTCACCTTTTAGAACAGTCATCAACATGTATATTCCCTGTTCTGTGAATGCATATGGAAGATATTTGACATTGCTTCCCCTACCGGTGCCTCTGTTCAAGGTGAAATTTTTGCACCTTGAAAGTTGCTCTACTTCTTCTTTGTTAAGCTGGAACATAAAATCTTCTTCATCAAATTTCTCTATATTGTTTCTTACCTGGCGGTTGAAGTTCTTTGTCTCATATCCGTATATTTCCGCCAGATCCGAGTCCAGCATTACCTGTTCACCCCGTATGGTGTATATCCTGCTTCTTATATCTTCAGAGGTCTTCAGCTGCGGTAATGCTTCCAAATTTATTTCCATATGTTCATAATACACCGTCTGCCGGATAAAGATAGATAAAAGATAATGGGGTAGTTCAATATATAGATTTTCCTACACTTTAAATGGTTATGGGTATATTGTGCAATCATTATTCAAAGTACTCTTTGGACTCTATGCAAGAGGGGGCACTCAATGTGGATGGTGGAGCGTTAAAAAGAGATAAGAATCCACTCCCGTCGGCAGCACCCGACGGCATGGGGAAAATTGAAATAATCTCACGAAATTCCGAACTAACTTATGAAACAGTCCTACTGAACAAACGAAATCCTGTACTCTACAAACGATATTCTCTACTAACAAAACGAAATACTGTACTGACATAACGAAATCGGGAAGGGGGTGAAGGGTTGGAGGGGATGAAGAGGGGAATTGGGGAAAATGTGCGAAAATCGGGGTAGGTTAATGACTGCCTATGGTATATGATGATTCTATAATTTATTGAGATATAATAAGTTATAAAAATTAAAAGACAGATTCTGAATTGTATCAAAATCTGTCTTAAAGGATACGTCTTCAAAT
>CAVJEL010000201.1:0-2404 GCA_963648635.1 Ruminococcus intestinalis | reverse complement strand
GGGGGTGTTACAAAAGTCGGTTTGACTCCGATTTTTGACACCCCTTATTTTTACCCCAAAATCTCCTATTCAGTTGAGTTAGAAAACATATAAGAATTGATGCTTCTCAAGTTGCCTATTGATCCTATTTAATCCGATAGCTCTTTCATAATGGCACGACATACAATCTCGTTCATGCTGAGCCCGGATTGAAACGATTCCTCTTTAAGTCTCGTGAGAAGACTTGAAGGAAGAAGAGTTAGAAAACGAGCATCCTTCTTTCCCATGGCTATCTCAGTCTTTTTATAAGCAGGTTTGAAGTCTGAGGTCACATCTGAATCATAAAGAATGTCATCCAGAAGGCCTTCTATTTTCTCGGTTTTCTTTACAATATTTCCAAGCATTTCTACGGCCTCGTCCAACTCATATGCCTTGGAGGAGTTTTCGAAGGACTCAGGAAGATTTTCTCGTTTATATTCCTCATCAGCTTTCAGTGCTTCTATGTCATTTACGAAAGCGAACTGCGCATTCCTAACACTTCTGTCATAGTTCTGGACAATACGTTTCAGCTTTCTTTTCCCGTTTTTATTCATTCAATTCGTCTCCAGTCATGCCATTTATATATATAATGTACATGACTCCTTTTCGACAGTCAATCCATTTATATATATATATAATGCCGGCAAACGTGATGTAGTCCGTCCATTTATATATAATATTCCATCTTTCGTTTAGGTTCTCATATTCTACCGGACTTAAATTGGATAATTATCGTTCAACAGAACCTACTATGTATTATTAGGACTCAGACTCCGTCCTCATCGTTTTTTCTAGTTTTCTATTCTTCTCGCGAGCATATTTATAAGAAGATGTTACTTTCTCATTTGCGCTTTTGGCCTTGATCTTAGCAACTCTCTTTGCAAGACGTTTGGCAGAAGGTTTCTTGAAAGTCTGCGGAATGGTGTCTGGAGGTGCAGTCCAGTATTTCACAGGCACATCACCTTTGTAATAACGGAGGAACTTCCTTATATTTAATCCAAGAGAAGTCAGCATGAACTCCACGTTTACTGACTCCATGCTCGTACGTCTGAACCGGTCATAAAGCATGTTGTACTTGAGAATACCAAAGACACCTTCCATCTGACAACTTCTGTTGACTCTCATTTCAATTCCTTCCACAGAAAGGAGTAAATCTCTTGCTTTCTGCTTTTCCTTCTGAAACTCCACGACTATTTCGAAGACCTTGAAATCTTCATCCTTGTTTTTCATGTACCTACGGCAATAAGGCTTGAAGGCACAGTCGCCACAGTTTTCCACACGGAAGAACTCTCCATTCTTCTTCCGTGGATGGACATTTTCCAGCTTAACTTTATGTCCGGTTTTGCCTCCCAGGCATACAATAGTATTGTCATCCTGCAGCTCATAAAGAGCAGGATTTCTCCCAGATGATTCCCCTTCCCATGACTGGTACTTTATGAATCCCTTCATATTGTTCTCTCTACAGAAACTGTAGTTCTCGAGATAGCCGTACCCCGCGTCGGCAACGATGTTCTTAGGGTAGGTGCCGTAACATGAGCAGAATCTCTTCATTGACGGAACAAAAGTGTAAAGATCTGTTCTGTCCTGAGATATGTAATAGTTCACTATGAAGCCGCATGACACTATTGCCTGCACCTGGTAAGCAGCGTGCATGTTGCTTCCCAGTCCGCTGTAGTAGTCCGCCTTCAGACACATGGCTGTCGCATCATGATCTGTTTTGTAGTAGGAGTTACGATTTTCTCCGCAGATTTCTTCCTTCTCTTCGTAGTCCAGAGCCTTGATAAGATATTCAGAAAGGCTCTCAATCTGTTTCGCAAAAACGTCTCGTGAATCTCCTTCCATTTTAACAAGGTGGGTCTCCGCTTCTGAGAGCTTTTGAGCTATTATTTGTGATGAGATTATTCCCTCTGACGGAACGGACCTGTCCAGATTCATCAGCTTAAGAAGAGTTCGTATTTTGTCAGACAGCTTCACATGAAAGGTGATAGGCTTCCATACAACTTTATATTTGTTGGACTTCGCCTCCTGCTTCGTACCGTCAATAAAACATGTTTTCATGTCTATCTTGAGAGTTTCAAAAATGGCTTTCACAATTGAGCAGAAGATCTCAAGGGCCTTTGGCTTAATTACCTTATTTATATATCTCGAGAATGCGACATATGATGGAGTTTTTCCTTCCATAAGATACATGAACCTCAAGTCATATCTACAGCTTGATTCAAGATCTCGCAGAGATGTTTTCTCCATTGCAAAGCCATATGCTATGGTTGCAAACATGGCATATGGGTTGAATTCTGGTCTCCCGAATTCTTCATATTCGTTCTTTATTCCAAGGTGTTTCTCTACACCCGACTTGTCCAGAAGTGCTAAAAATGCGTTGATTTTC
>CAVJEL010000200.1:0-2477 GCA_963648635.1 Ruminococcus intestinalis | reverse complement strand
TCACAGAGTCGCATATAATCGTTGCTCCTCAGGGGAAGCTATAATGGGGATAACATACTCAAAAATAGAAACTTAGGATCCCGCTAATCTTGCCTTCCCTTGAGAAGGGAAAGCTTATTCCAGCCGAGGAACTGAGACCTTACGCTTATTCAGATAGATGTCGTGTGATGTAAAATACCGAATTTGGGAATGCTCCGACATGGTGTTTCATGTCCTGTTATTCCTTGTAGTGTAAATCTCCCGTTGCCCAGATTTCAAACTTTCCCTCATAAATTTCATCGAACAAACGTTCAAACTCTACGCTGTCTCTTTCGAAGGGGGAGTGCTTCCATACTTTGATTGAGCTCTGATTATGGATGGTGTAGAAGGCGCAGAGCGAATCATAGTACTGTTTTGCTTCAGCCTTTTCTAATCCATCTGCTTTCAGCTTCTGAAAAATCGCAAATATGCTCAAGCATCTGATTGCGCCACTGACATATGCGATATTCCGCCTTGCCTTTGAATCATCATAGAGAAGACAACCACTTCTCCGGGATATTTAAGCTGTAGCAGCTGGGCAAGAACAAATGATTTCTTTTCTCCCATACTGCTTCCATTCCCGATAGCCTTGTCGAGAGTCTCGAGAATGTTGAGAAAATCATCTTGAGATATATAATCCGGCGATTTAATCAGCATTCTGTAGGCCGTGCTGAAAAAGTCCTGATCAAATGAATGCAGCTTGTTCTCAGCATTTCGATGTAACGGCTTTGAACTCCGGCTCCCCGCTGAGGCTAATCAACAAGGGTACAAGATGCTTTCGCTCTCATACCCCGGGGCTTGACCCGTGGGTTGTTGATGTATTTCTCCTTCGTTTGTTTTTTCTAGCGATGGTATTTGCTCCCCATCGAAATTCCTCATTTCATATCTCATTACATGACTAATCCTCAATCAAGTCAAATAGAAAGTATGATCTGTCCCGATTGGATAGTTATTTGCTTATATTCGAGGTGTTTATTTTCTGCTACTGTAATTGCATGGGAACAACCTATATGAGAGATGGGAGCTTCACTAATCATATGTGTTGTTTCTCACTGGAGGAAGGAAATGAAACATGTTGTGAGGACGACTTCTTTTGAGGGCCAGACATCAGAGGGTATCCTTTATGTCGATAAGACAAAGTACATTCATAAACTCGATAAGCTCGATGGAGTATTTTACTACCTTTCCCGTCCAAGTCGCTTTGGACTTTCGCAGCTCCTGCATTCCCTTAAGCTGTTTTACAGTGGTAGGCGTGAAGTTTTCAAAGGCCTTGAGATAGAAAAACTTGAGCAGGAATGGGGAACGTATCCGATAATCCACCTTAACTTCGCTCTTCTTTTTGGAGAGAATGCTGAGGAAATAAGGGAAACACTGGTCCATAGATTTTCCTGGATAGCAAAGGAGAACAGTATAAAACTCAACAATGGAATGGATGCAACAAATGTCTATTCGACGGTAATCGAGTCACTATCAAAGAAGGGTAAGGTTGTTGTTCTGATTGACGAGTTTACTAAGCCCCTCAGGGTAAGGGCAACAAGTAAAGGGATTTACGAAATAGTAGAAGTCTACAGAGAGCTCTTTGGTGTGCTGGATAGTCTTAAATCCTCATTGAAACTTTGTTTTGTAGTCGGCAACACAGGTCTTCCGAGAAAAAGGCTTTCCCCTTTTATGGATAGTTTTACGGACCTTACACTATCGGAGGAGTTTTCCTCTATTCTTGGATATACACAGAAGGAACTTGAAGACAACTTTTCCGAACACATCGAGAAGGGGCGCAAGATTTTGAATATGGGGAGAAATGAGTATCTTGAGAAAATCATGAAATGGTATGGCGCCTATCGCTTTTCCATTCATGGCGAATGTCTTTATAACCCTCATGCGGTTGCATCCTTCTTTATGAGCAGCAACGACGGTAGGTATTTTCAGGATTACTGGAGATGTATAGGGAGTATCGGGTATGTTATAAAGGGGAGGGCCGTCAGCGTCGGATTTGATATCAGGAGGGATGGAGAGTGGCAACTTCCGCTCGAAAGAGTCAAGGAGCGGGATATCATCGAACTCGCAAATCCTAGTGCAGGTATGGAAGAATACATCATACTTCTATATGAACTCGGGTATTTCACTATCAAAGAAACTTTTTCTTCTCCTGACGGTACTTTCGTGAAGCTAGGGATAACAGACAGCGAAATGTACAAGGGCCTGGAAAGTCTACTAAACTATGCAGAACTCCGAAAGTGGTGAAAAAATACCACAGACTTCTGAATGTATGGGGGATTGGGTGGTCTCGTACATTTAAGGAGGAAGTTCATATTCTCATGCGCTTTCTTCAGATTTCGTATGAGATATTGCGTATAGTTTCTCCATATGTCACTTCGAGGGCGACAGGTATCGGTTACAGCTACTTCAGGATTTCTTCTTTCCACTCCGAGATGTTTCTCTCGTCTGTTGAGAAGTTAATC
>CAVJEL010000199.1:0-2503 GCA_963648635.1 Ruminococcus intestinalis | reverse complement strand
GAAGGATGGAAATGAAAAAAGTATCATTATTTATCTTGATTGTTCTAATGCTCTTTGCATTTGTCGCTTGTAACCCAAACTCTTCATCTAGTAGCTCTGCAGATGATGCCCTTCTCCCCGGTGAAGTAACACCTCCAGCCGAGAGCGAGAGAAAGAGTATGTCTGAGGCTGATATAAAGAAGGTCGTTGAATATTATGGCACTCTTTTTAGCAATAAAAGTGTAATGACTGAGGTAGTCAGAGAAAGGAAAATAGAAGTTGACTTCGGGGAAAGTGGAACGCTTTCAATAAAGAGTAATGAAGACTGGGAAGACAGCCTGAAAGCGGGTGACAGTGTAGAAACTGTTACAGCAAATGGAAAGATAACAATTGGTAATGATACATATGTTGTCGATAACCTTGTACTTGAAGGTAAAGTAAAAGCTAACCCCGCGCATGGAGGTGAATATGACTACGCAATTGAGAAGGGGAGCATTACTAAAAACGGAACGGCAATGATACCTGGAGACGCATACAGCTTTCTTCTTTATAATTCTGATAAATTTACCGAAGATGACCAGTGTAAAGTGTACACAGAAGAAGATACGAAGAAGACCACGATGAAAGCAGTTGACGAAAAGGGTAAAACGATTGGAACTGGAACAGAGGTGGAAAAGGATACAGATATTAATGGTGAAGAGAAGAGCGTATGGGTATATGATTTCACCATCGATGGTTCCAAAATTCAGATTAAAATGAGCCTAACTGGGGAAGACGATTATTCGATTGACTATGCCTCACTTGACGGCGTCTTCTTTGATAAGGCCTCATGTGATAAGCTGATGGAAGAGATGTAAAAAAATAAGAACAAAACCTATGAATTTTCAATAGGGTATGGTAAATGAAATCCGCAACAGCGGGGTTAAGACAGGACTGTAGCTCGCACCGTCTGTTGCGGAAAAAGAGTCTGCTGTTTTTCGTAATCACTCTGACTGGCTCCTGAAGATAGACGAAAAGCCATGGTGCTGTGGCTGCAACAGGAGCTCTTTCTATTCTCTTGATATTGACAACCCGGAAGTGGTGGCTTACTTGAACAGGAGAGACCAGAAAGGACGGTTTGAATAGAATGGATTCTACAGAGTTTGGAAGTATTACATAGCTGAACCATACCTGACGGTTAAGATCTGGTGCTGGAACTGAATGGATGTTTGAAGAGCCGGATGAGGGAAAAACGCACGTACGGTTCTGTGAGTGGTAGTAGGCAAGCGTTTCAAGAGAATGGTCGAGAAGGAAGGCGTCATCAGAGACTACAAGATGCGCAGATACTTCGAGAAGCCATCCGCTATCCAGCACCGCAAGGACAAGGCAATGGCACGTAAACAGATGCTCAAGAACAAGAAGGCTCGTTCTTCTAAGGCTTATTAATCTTGGGTTTAGTTAAATGTGGGCTCTTCGGAGCTCATTTTTTGTTGACTTTTTCGGGGGGGCAATATCCTTCCTTTGTTTAAAAAGGAAGGATGGAAATGAAAAAAGTATCATTATTTATCTTGATTGTTCTAATGCTCTTCGCATTTGTCGCTTGTAACCCCAACTCTTCATCTAGTAGCTCTGCAGATGATGCCCTTCTTCCCGGTGAAGTAACACCTCCAGCCGAGAGCGAGAAGAAGAGTATGTCTGATGCTGACATAGTTAAGGTTGCTGGATATTGGAATGTTTTTTACAGCGATAATAGTAAAATTGAGATCGTCAGAGAAAGGAAAATAGAAGTTGATTTTGGGGAGAGTGAAACACTCTCAATAAAAGAAAATAGCGAAGAAAAAGAAGGTGTGGATGATACTACTACATTTACTGTGGACGGAAAGATAACAGTCGGTAGTGATTCTTATGTTGTAGATAATCTTGTGCTAGTCTACACAGAGAAACATACATCAGGCCAAACACCTTCCTTTGACTACGCTATTAAGGAAGGAAGTATTACAAAGAACGGAACGGCCATGAATGCTAAAGATGCATATACCTTTCTTGGCACTAATTTTTCTGGAGATGATCAGTGTAAAGCGTATACAGTCGAAGATAATAAACAAACCAATTTCCAATTCTTCGATGACAATGGTAAAACGATTGGAATTGGGACGGAGATAGCAAAGTATACGACAACCAAAGATGAAGATATGAAAGGTGTGTTGATATATGATTGCACCATCGATGGTTCAAGGATTCAGGCCAAGACGAGACAGAGCGGAAGAGAGATGTCAATTGACTATGTTGCACTTGATGGCGTCTTCTTTGACAAGACATCGTGTGATAAGTTGTTGTCACTGATTTATAAAAGCTGACATGTACCTTCGGCTGCTGCGGATGTTTTCAGGACGGGTGATGAGCCCGTCCAAATTTGTCGTTATTGCCTCATAAAAGTGTGTGTCGATACTGCTATTGGCTCATGAAAATGTGATTTCATGCTTATATTCACTCATAAAAATGTGATTTCATGTCGACTATTGGCTCATAAAAGTGTAAGATTAAA
>CAVJEL010000198.1:0-2569 GCA_963648635.1 Ruminococcus intestinalis | reverse complement strand
TGCAAATTTCGGAAAAAGGGAAGGCTTATTCCGGATAGCGAGAATGCCATTCCGGAATAAGGGGAATGATGGTCGGTTATAAGTGGTCAGGTCTTAGGCTTGGGCCATCCAAAAGAATCCTATAACTACCCTTGGACATTCTTTCCATACAGGCGTCAGCGTAGGTGCTGTCGGAGAACAAAGCATACCAGTCTTTAACAGGGATTTGAGAGGTGATTAATGTTGCTCTCTTGCCCTCTCTCGCATCAAGTATCGAAAAAAGAAGCTGGCATTTAGCCACATCAAGCTCCATAAGACCAAAGTCGTCGATAATCAGCAGGTCATAGGAAAACAGCTCCTCAGTGAATTTTAAGAAATCTGCGGATTTCTCTTTAGCCACGGAAAGCTTCTGCAGCAGGTTATTGGCAGATTCATATCTGACTCTGTAATCCTTATGCAAAGCGCAAAGTCCGAAGGCGGAAGCGAGATAGCTTTTTCCGGTGCCGGTTTTCCCGGTGATAATGACAGCCTTTCCCAGTTTGACCCATTCACATGACATGAGCTTGGAGACAAGTTGCTGATCTATGTTCCTGTCAGGGAGATACATTTTGTCGTCGAAGGCAGCATCCTGGTACTTGATTTCTGACTTTGCCAAAAGCTTCTTGAACTTCTTGTCCCGCCTTGTGTCCCACTCAGTGTTGACCAGATCCGAGATAATCTCGAAGAATTCGCGGTTTGGTGTAAGCGGGTCCTTGAATATTGCATCAAGTGCATCAGCCATTGTCGACAGCTTCATTCTCCTCAGTCTGTCGCAGATAATCATTTCATCGTTTGTCAGTTTTTCATCGTATTCTGTCATTTTAATTCTCCTTAATCGTAGTAGTCAGCGCCTCTGATGTTCTCATGTTTGGGAAGCGCAGATGCTGTCTTATTTGTTTTCTCCGCACTATTGTCAGGCCTGTTCTTCAAGACTGCCATGAACCCGGAATAGGTAATGATGCCTTTTTCTAAACACTTGTGAGCAGCCTCTTCAACCAGTTCATAAGCATAGTTCTCAGCGTTATGCAGGAGGCCGTTGCAGGAGTTGTAAGCCTGCTGTTCATAATCGGCTTTCTTGAGCAGCCTATCTATAAACTGGTATGTGAAGTTGCCGAACTTTCTGGCCCAGTTGCGGTAGTCATTGCCATCGCGTTCATTCACCTCTTTATAGAACCTGTGAGCAGGTGGCATGTGCTCAGGATTAGTGCTGTAGCGCGGGAAGTAGTCATAGACTCTTTTGTGCCTTGCAATCTCCATGTTATTCTCATCCAGGATAACTACTTCTGCGAAGGAAGCTCTTACAATTGCCGGCTTCTTATAATACGTGTACGATACTGAATAGTAGTGGTCGTCATACATAACATGATAATTTGCAGGAATCGCTGTTACGTATTTATAGTCACTATAACAGAACACGCCGGGGATGGGCTTGAGAGCAGGTTTGTCGTACTTCTGGAACAGTTCGGTTCTCGAATGAGTCCTTCCCTCGGTGCGGTTGTTCATTGTGTCAACGATATCTTTGACTTCTTCATTGAGTGCCTTCAGTGAGGCATATTTATTGTTCTTTATCTTCTCAAGAATATATGTCTCGGCGTATTTTACAGCTGCTTCAACCGTCGGCTTACCTTTTGGCTTTCTTGGAAGAGGGGGAGCGACGGCAACACCATAAAAGCTTTCCAGGTCATGAAAAACTGAGTTGAGGATAAGATTGTCCTTGTCATGCTTTGTAACAGCTGCGCGTAGATTGTCTGGAACCCACGTCTCAGAAATACCATCATAAGATGACACAGCATTGACGACCCCGGAGATGAACTTGTCCAGCTTCTCATCCAGGAATGCTTCTGCATAGATATAGCTGCTTATACCCAGAGTCGTTACAAACAGATGGATTTTAACAGTTGTACCGAGGTCTGTGAGGACGACAGTCACCAAGTCTCCAGCCCAGTCGATGTACATTTTCTCGCCAGGCTTGCGCTCTACGGCCATCTTGACAGATTTGATTCCGTAGTTTTCTTCCAGATACCTGTTGTAATGTTCGTAGAACTGGGTAAGCCCATACCCGTCGGGATTTTTCGCTTTGTAGTCAATCCATGCTGCCTCTACATTCCAGCGGCCATTGCTTTCTTTTATCTTGTTGTAGATAGCAGTAAAGTCCGGCAGGCTGCATTCTTTCCTGAGCGTTTTCTCGGTAGGATAAATTGCTTCCTGGATTCTCTCAGGCTTCCAGGTCATAAACTCTTCGAGGCTCACATTCAAGCTCTCGAACCGATTGAGAATAAGGTATATTCCCTTAGCACCCATCCTGTAACGTCGCTGGATAGTGCTGAAGGATACCCCGTCTCTACGGGCCGTTATTACGGCCGTGATAACATTGTAACTATGCATAGATAGCTACCTCCTTACATACATAACATAATATGTACATAAGCGGTCGGACTGGAATAGCAGTAGACTATTTTAGCTCAATATTTCAAGCTTGACTGAAAGAAGAAAGAGATTGGATAATATGTACATGTGTGGCATGACTAGGAGCACGAAAGATGAATAGAGA
>CAVJEL010000197.1:0-2643 GCA_963648635.1 Ruminococcus intestinalis | reverse complement strand
TCTACGAGCGTGATGGCGGGAGAAAGAAGGAAGTAAAACTGGTCTTCGTTCAGAATAGAAACAAGAAAAGTGATTTTCTTGCTATTCTGTCTACCGATACAAATTTGACTCCGGAACAGATAATTGAGTACTTTGGAGCACGATGGGCTATAATTCCGACATCGGCATTATAGCCCAAATGCCGACTTTTTATTAATGCCGATAGAAATATAGTAAATCTTGTAACCTAAACATTATGTATAGTGTTCGAAGAGCGAATTGTCGGCATTAAATTCATGGTAACCTCTTAGTAGGAGGTTCCTATGGAACGAAATACAATACAATTGGAGAGCTTGATAGAAAAGCTCATGGAGGGCATAAAAGCCCGAGGTTTGGCACCTGCTTCACAGAAAAATTACACAGTGGTATGTAACAGCATACTCCGGTACCAGAAAAAGAAATTGCCGGAAGCAGATGTTGCCACCCTTCTTGACAATTATCTGGAAGATTTCAAGCTTGGTGGAAGAAGCGGGAAAGGTAAACCTTGCCTCGGTTATCTTCGGTTCACGACGTTCGTTGTCGGACTACTCAGAACCATTCTGGAAACTGGAGAATTTGTGTTCGCTAAGCGCATACCTCAGCAAGGATACCTTGTTTCAGAAGAGGACATGGCGCTTATAACATCGATTCTTGAAGCGGCCTCGCTTGAAGTCGAAGCCTGGATTGAGATGGAAACCGTACTCAGACATTTCTTCTCATGGCTTAGAGAGAAAGGCCTTTCGCCGGAAGATACAAATGATGAAATCCTTATGGAATTTATCATTAATGTGGTTCCTGAAACCAACAGCGGAAGCATAGGCAGGACAATGCGCGGGCTGAGACACCTGTCAGCTTATTTCAGAGCCAACAGCATTGGAAACATACGAAATGACATAAGCTTTTTGCAGGTAAAGACAAATCGAGAGGGCATCGTAAAGCCTTTCTCGCGTGCTGAGATTGAAAAGATTCTGTCAGTCATAGACAGAAGCACCGACGGAGGGAAAAGAGACTACGCAATCATCATTCTTGCCGTAGATACAGGATTAAGGGCCATAGATATTTCAAATCTCAAACTTGATGACATCGACTGGAAGAAAGAAACTCTATCCATAGTACAATCGAAAACTGGAAAGAGGGTGTCATTGCCCTTGTCAGGGACGACGATGAATGCTTTAGCGGACTATATTCTCACTGAAAGACCAGAGTCTGAATACAGGGAAGTGTTTCTGACAATTCAAAAACCTGCAAAATCGGTTTTGAATAACTTTAGTCAAATCGTCAAAAAGTATTCCGACAAAGCAGGCTTGAGTTGGATTTCCGGCAGAGGTTTTCACAGCCTCAGAAGAACATTCGCAACAGAGATGGCTTCTGCCGGTGTTGAAATTACTACAATTTCGCAGATGCTTGGACACAGCTCCATCAATGAAGACAAGCCGTACATAACGTATGACAAGAGAAATACGACGAGTTGCGCCTTCAACTTCAATCTTGTTCCGATTCGTAACGGCATTTATAGAGGAACCTTCTCCTCTGAAGGAGGTGCCTCATGAACAAGATACGAGTAGCATACGACGAAATGCTCCGTTTCCGTGAATCCGTCGGGTATGATTCTGTTTCCTGTAACTATATGCTTCACCTGTTCATTGATTACTGCGAAGAGAAATGGCCAGATGCAGAGACAATCACAAAGGAGATGCTCGACAGCTGGCTGGAATACTATTCCTACAGTAACAACACACAGGCAGCATTCATCTCTTCAGCAAGATATTTGGCAGGATTTCTCAATTACAAGGGTATGAATGCCTTTGTACCCGATGAGGATTACATCCTGAAAAGAATACCTTTTGAGGCGTACACACCATCCGATGATGAATTAATGGCATTCTTCGATGCAGTAGATTCATATACATGGAATACCTGTGGAAAGAAATATAAGCCGGAGATTGTTCTTCCTGTAATGTTCAGGATGATGTTCTGTCTTGGAATGAGACCTGCGGAGCCTCTAAGACTCTATGCTTCGGATGTTGATTCTTCGACAGGGGACATATATATAAGAGATACAAAGAGACACCGGGACCGCCATATTCTTATGTCCGATGATATGTGTAAGCTGTGTAAGGCATACGAGTCTTATGTGCAAAAAGATAGAACATGGTACTTCGAGGTCAATTCGAATCGCTATTCCACTCAATGGATTGACCAGCAGTTTACTAGGCTTGTCTCTCTTGCCGGAATACCCAAGGATAAGAAATTCAGAGCTTATGACCTCCGACATACATTCGCTTCAAGAAACATCACGAGATGGCTTGAAGAAGGAAAGGATGCTATGACATTTCTGCCATTGCTGTCGCAGTACATGGGACATTCAAAACTCGAGTCCACCTTCTACTATATTCACCTGATTCCTGATCAGCTTCGAAAAAGCTCGGGTGTAGACTGGGAAGGACTGTCTGAAGTGTATGGAGGTCGCCATGGGAACTAAGAAGAATAACAAGAATTTGGTTTCGGCAATCTCATCATTCATGAAGGACTATCTTCCAATAGTGAAACGCAGAAGCGAACACACTATTGATGCCTACAGGCAGGCACTGCTGCTCTTTGCAGAATGGATGAAGGATAAGAAAA
>CAVJEL010000196.1:0-2694 GCA_963648635.1 Ruminococcus intestinalis | reverse complement strand
GCGTACTGTTCTATCTGCTGTTTACTCACGAGCTTTTCACATCCTCTGGCCTTGAGCCACAGGTATGTCTCTTTGTAGATTTCAACAGCTCCGAGCGTTCCACCGCCCTTCTGGTTCTCCGATAGATATTCCTTCGGAGAAGGTACGTCTTCTCCTACGATGTCTGTCGGTGTCGGAAGCACCAATGCCTTGTCGGCTTTGCCATCTATGATTTTGTCAGCGAGAGTTTTTGTTGCACGCTTACCTGCATTGGCTCTCGGGCCTCCTCTGACTGTTCCGTCTTTTGACACGTTTTCCTCCTTTGGTTTATTACACTGGTCCGCATCAATCGGCGGAATTTCTTTTAATGAAACGAATTATTTAATTTTGGGTTTGGGCCGGTTAATCGCCTGTTTGATTAGCAAACTTTGTGCATAACCCCCGCGGTTTGGTTAAATGCTTATACTGTTTAGAGATATTACCACCCCCTCCCTATTTGCTAGGGGTATAGGTATTTCGTTATGCTATTTTGATTACTTCAAGTATGGTTTGAGCACTTGTTCTCTGTACTCTTCCCAGCTCTGGTACTCGTACGCCCACTCACCGTCTTCCATGTACTTTATCTCGGAGCGCTCGTACTCACACGCGGGTCTTTCGCAACGCTTCCAAATAGAAGGTTTGACTTCGCTGAGGACATGCGCTCTACTCATCTCGTTGATGTGGCTCTTTGCTTCACGGAGAGTCCGGAAGATACCAAAGCACCTGTCATAGGTTCCCACAACGTAATAAGCACGCTCATTGTCCATAGACTTAGCTTACACCACGTCCCTCGGGTCGTGTGGTTATTTCTTACCGAATCTCGAACCCTTCGAGCAGGCTTCAACACATTCGAATCGGTATGACATGTTCCACTACAGTTTCTGTAATTCTCCACTCTTGAGGAATCACAGTTCTCTGATCTCCTTCTGTAGTCTTATCACACGTTCTCTGATTTTTACTGTGGGCTTATCACACGTTCTGTAATCTTTGCTCTGGTAAAATCACAGTTCTATAATCTCGGCTCAGGAAGAATCACACGTTCTGTAGTCTTCGCTCAGAAAGAATCACAGAAAATGTTATTTATCACATTCATCCCACAGCTCGTGCTATAAACACTCCCAATGGGGCTAAATCCCTGAAATACGGCAAATATCTGCGCATATTCGGCTAATAGAGTTTTGCAATTAGGAAATCTGGCAGATGTACAGTCTGTGATTATCAGCTGTGACAACGCCACAGATGTGTAGTTTTCTGCTGTAGCCTTATCACAGTTTCTGTAATATCTGCTCTGATAAAATTACAGCTCTGTGATTTCCGCTGTAGTCTTATCACAGTTTCTGTAATATCTGCTCAGGAAGAATCGCAGAAAATGTGATTTATCACACACTTCTCTCAGATTTCCAAAGCGCACAATAAATGGGATAAAATGCCTCATAATTCCCCCATATCGGCAGATATTCGTCTTATATCGGGCTGTTATCATGGAATCTGGCAGATTCACAGTCTGTGTCTTTCCGCTGTGACGACACTACAGTTTCTGTAATATCCGCTCTGGTAAAATCACAGCTCTCTGATTTTTGCTGTAGCCATATCACAGTTTCTGTAATTTCTTCTCTGGAAGAATCACACATTCTGTAATCTCCACTCGGAAAGAATTAAAGTTCTCTGATTTCCTACTGTGGTCGTATCACAGTTATGTAATCTCCTCTCAGGCCCTATGTGACAGATCTCTTCCCGAACCTCGAACCCTCAAGGATACTCTTTCTTGTGTGGCACGAGGGACACAGTGCCTGTAGGTTCTCGTCCTCGAGGAGTGCTCCTCCCATTCGTATTGGTATGATATGGTCCACCACCGTTGCTTTCGTGAGTCTCCCGTACTTCCAGCACTCCACGCAGAAGGGATGTTCGATGAGGTAGTTCGCTCTCTTCTTCCTCCACTCCGAGGAGTTGTAGAACGCTGTACTCTCCTTTGAGCGCTGGTGCTTATCATACTGTTGCGCCATGAGCTTCTTGTGTTCCACGCAGTACCGTCCCTCTGTGAGGTTCGGGCATCCGGGGTAGCTGCATGGGCGTTTGGGTTTATAGGGCATAACATTTCTCCATTAAAAAAGCCCAGGGAACTCAACGCTCTCTAGGCTTAAATCTAATCTTCTCACCGTTCCATAGAAGCGGCTCACCGTTCTTCAATCGCTTACGCACAGTCGACACCGATATATTCAGCTCCACTGCACAGTTCGTAGCCGACGGGAACTCTTCTTCTCTTCCGTCTTCTCGTATAACAACTACAGGAATACCTTGCATAACATCTCCAATAAAGAGCCCAGCTGATAAGGAGGGGGAATCAAGAAACCAGCCAGGCAGTAATTACTATGAGGTGAGCAGAACGGAGCGTTTCCTCTGTCCAGCTCTCTTCTACGATTATATAGTACTTCACCAAAATTAGTGTCTTCAAGTGTACTGATGTGTACTCATGTGTACTGTTTGTAAAATTTCTATTAACAATAAAAACAGCCCCTTCTACCGGGGAGGAGAATCTGAACATAATCAAACTCTCACACGTCAGGGGCGTGTTGGGTCTCAAAGAGAACCCCTTGGTGAAGCGGACCTTTCGGCGCGCTTCTATACATGCATCCGGCCTATTAGGTCCACTTTATTTGTGTGGGGAATGGTCAAGGA
>CAVJEL010000195.1:0-2768 GCA_963648635.1 Ruminococcus intestinalis | reverse complement strand
ACTACCCTCTCGTAAGATAGACCACACCATGCTCTATATTCTGCCGATGTCGATATCCTCATCCAATCGGGAGTATTAAAGTCTTTTTTAATAAACTGGAAATAGAAGAGGGAGAATGAATCTATTACCTTATATATTGTCCCGTTTTTCCTCTTACCGAGAGGAAGATAGGCATATAGGAATCCCGATTCAACCAATTCATCGAGCATCTCGCTGAGTAATGAATTATTCGAAAGCTTTGTTTCATGTGATATCTCGGTTCGACTTAGGCCAATACTTCGACTTCCTATAGCAGAGACTATCCTCATGTAAGGCTCCGGATTCTTGAAAAGCGAACAATACAACGCTTTGAATTCTCCCTTGAATAAAGCATCTTTACTGAAGAACAGTTCCTCTATATTCTGGCTGACAGACAAACCCTTTTTTAAACTCGCCCAATAAAAGGCAACGCCTCCAAGCACCATGTACAGTGAGAGAATCTGATTTCTCGAGAAACCAAGATTATAGCTCTCCACATACTCCTCGCACTCACGTAAGGTAAATTGCTCAAGTTTGATCTTCCCTGTCAATCTATTGTACAGGCCACCTCTGTTGTGAAAGATCTTCTTGATTATCCACGAGGTGGATGATGCGCAGATGATAAGTAGAATATCGTCACGCATTGAGGCCCATTCATTCCAGAAGCCTTCAAGAGATGGAAGAAACTCTGCCTTCTGATTATCCATCCAGGCTATCTCATCAATGAAGATAACCTTCTTTCCCTCCTTTGAGCGAGATATCAACTTCTTAAGTGCGGAGAACGCTTCTATCCAGTTGTTGAACCGGGGACATTCATCATAGCCATATTCTATTAGGGATTCTCTGAAGGAAAGGAGCTGAAGCTGCTTAGTCACATTCTCCCTGCCGGAACAGTAAAAAGTAAAGTACTCCTTAAGTGTCTCTCTTATAAGGTAGGTCTTCCCAACCCTGCGCCTTCCGTAAACTGCTATAAATTCAGAGCGCTTAGACTCGTATGCTTCTTTCAGTCTATGTATTTCATTCTGCCTTCCGATTATGTTCATCTTCTACTCCCTATCCTTATTTTATAATGAAACATAATTAAAGCAAATATTTTAGCTTAAAAATCGCGATTTTATGGCTAAAACATAGATAATTTTCGATTTTCTAGCCGAATAATCCCGATTATTTGGCTAAAACATAGGTTTAAAACGTGGTTTTAGCCTAAAAATCCCATTCCATCGATAATGTCGCCAGCAAAGCGAAGCCCCTTCACGACCATGTGCTTGAACGCATCAACTACAACGACAGTCTGCTCCTACTCAACAGAGCACCTCAATTTAATGCGCAGTAAAATCGCTATGTATTTGATAATAACAAAAATATTATTAGTTTATAATTTGATTAATTTATAAATATTGATTATTGCTGTAGCATCAATTATCATACAGATATGCTTAGAAAGACATATCTTGAACGTATCCGCCCCTATTATCATTCAGAACAGATAAAAGCTATCGTCGGCCCCAGAAGAGCCGGGAAGTCCACAATCATGCATCAGATAGTAGATGAGATTACTCCTGTAGTAGGAGAAGAGAGAATTCTCTACATTGACTTCGAAGATTATGAGATGAGTATATACATGAAAAATCCGGCAAGGTTCTACGGGCTTGTTAAGACCTTTGTTGAGGGGAAAGAAAGATGCTACATCTTCATCGATGAAATACATCATATGGATGACTATGAGAGGGTGCTTGCATCTATACGTTCAACCTTAGGCTGTTCTGTCTTCATTACATCTTCCAACTCAACCCTTTTGATGGGAAGCCTTGCTACACTGCTTACAGGACGATATATCTCCTTCTTTGTCCTTCCCTTCAATTATAGAGAGGTTCTCGAATATAGAAATATAGAAGACTCTGAAGAAGAGTTCCTCTCCTATATGGAGAATGGAGGCTTTCCCCTTGTATATAAGGAATCATTCCTTAGTCCCAAGAACTATCTTAAAGAACTATATGATGCAATCATCGAAAACGATGTAATCAGGACAAATGAAATAAGGAATCCCGATCAGCTCAAGCGCTTTGCTTCTTATATCCTCGTCCATTCCGGTGAAATAATATCATCAGAAAGCATTACAGGACACATAAAGAGTACACAGGAGGACATAACAACACAAAGCTGTTATAAGTACCTCAAGTATCTTGAGGAAGCATATCTAGTCCAGAAGTGCAAACGTTATGATATCAAAGGAAAGGCGCTCCTAGACTCAAAGGCTAAGTACTACTCAGTCGACCCCGGCTTCATCAACATCAATGAAGGCGCTGCAGATATAAACAAGTCCTTCATCTTGGAGACTATTGTTTACAATGAACTCAAGAGCAGAGACTACGAAGTCTATGTCGGGAAGACATACAAAGGTGAAGTCGACTTCGTTGTGACTGCCGGAAGAAAGAAGTGCTATATACAGGTATGTTATCTTCTGGCGTCAGATGAAGTCTTAAAGCGTGAATTTGATGCATTCTCCTCTATTAAGGATGCCTCCCCTAGATATGTAATATCGATGGACAAATTGGACTTCTCCAAAGATGGAATAACCCACATGAATATAAGGGATTTTCTTACCAACAAGAAGGAGCTAATACTCTTCTAAGAGGAAGAAACAATTTTCGTCATCTCCCATTCTTCCTCAACTTTCATATTCCTCTGTCGCCTCCATCTACTCCTCCAAAGCGATAGAGGAAATAATGAAAAAAATCCTTACAATCGCA
>CAVJEL010000194.1:0-2912 GCA_963648635.1 Ruminococcus intestinalis | reverse complement strand
ATAAAAGGACGAGGAAGAAGAGTCCCATTGCATAAAGCTGTATCTTGTCCCTCTTTGTAGAGCCTTTCGTGTAGATATAACCCGAGACAAAGTTTATTGCTGTCATTATTATCGGAAGAATATTGATTGGGATAACAAGAGACCCGAGTGTCAGACTAAACATCCTGTCGGCTTCTCCGAGGTTGGAGAAAATCCAGAATGAAGATTCCTTTAATATCTCGGAAGAGGAAAGGTATTTGTAGGCTGCAATAAAGAAAGGTATCTCAATTAAAATAGATAATGAGCCACGTAGTGCATACAACGGATGATAGCCGTTCTGACGGTAGTATTCGCTGAGCATCATAAACTGCTCGTCGCCTTTGAAGCCTTTCTTTATCCTCTTTACTCTTGGCTCGAGTTTCTTATTTATTTGTCTCTCTTTTTCCTGTATTGATTCAGCTATGTTATATAGAGGAAGAGCAAGTATGTTTATGGCAACACTTACACCGCATATTGCTCCGATGACACCGAGAGATGGAATCTTGTTGACAATGAAAAGAAATATCCAGCCAACTAATGCCTCGATGGGGCCGACAACAATATTGTAAACCATACCAATCAAATCCCTTCCCTTAAATCATTACTCTACTTTAAATTTCAATAGAAGAAGTAGAAAGCCTGAAGCCTACATATGCCTGAAGGTTGCCGAATGTTCTTCCTTCAGTGTTCTTCCAGTTCCATCTATAGGAGTAGGCAGCGCCGAGTGAAAGAGAGAGGTATTCCCATACCTTCACTTCTCCCTCCGCCTTAACGACAAGAGTATGCTCGACAGTACCGTAGAGGCCGAGAGTTTTTACATTTTCCAGCTGATTAATCCCAGCAAATGTATAATTCTCCGGATTTGCTCCTCTACCCTTCTGACCGTGTGCCATATATAGGGCAGATGCCTTTACAGAATATGTGTCGGGTTTGCGGTATGAACCACCGAGAGAGAAGACAAGACAATCTCCTCCATAGATATATGTCGAATATCCTATATCATCATAACGGGACTCAGTACGTTTATAACCTGTCAGAAAGTCCTGAGAATAACATGGAGCATAATTCACCGTTCCGTTTTCGCTTTTGCTGTATTGTGTTACTGTATCTGTCCCGTCAACATAGTACTTGCTGTTAAGGTACATTCCCGGCATATTGTAGACGCCTTCAAAATAGACATTTAATAGCCCATCATCAATTATGTCGCTGTAGGAAAGATTTACCAGGCCGCCGAATGCATTGGGTTCTGTATATAAGAAATCATCGGCATACCCCTCAGCCTCACCCTTCATCTGGTATTGGTCCATCGTCAACTGGCCGTAGAGATTCCACTTCTTTGCAATCGCCCACGAGAAATCAGCGGTAATCATATTGTTTGCCTCGAGTATCGTCTTCTCGTGGTAGTTAAAATAATCGTGGAAGATCATAAATGGATTAAGGTACCTTATGTCAAAGGCACATGTAGTATCCATCATACAGACAAAGCCAAGAGAAATCTTGAAGTTATTTGTAGGTGTCAGCTCATAGTTCACGGCATGCCTGAGCTCTCTGTAGCCTGTAAAACGGGAAGAAAGAAGGTCCCATGGTCTATTAACAGGTAAATCCCCATCCCTATCTTTAGTATATGGATTTATATGTGAAGAGTCGAATGTTGTAAGTGTCAGAAAGACCGATGTATGCTCTGTATAGAACCCGCTCTTCAAGAATTCCTGGTAGTCATAGTTATCGCCAATTGCGGTATTCCCTGTATATCCTTCGCCGAGAGAGACACGGCTGCGTCCTACAATCAAATTCAACCCCTTTGCTCCGATACTTATCCCGGCATCCTTGGGAAAGTTACGGAAAATCGTAGACTCCATGAACTGGGTATGGAAATACTTGTTCCAGTAAATTTCTTTATAACCTTCTCCGTTGTAATCAAGTGCCTGCTCGACTGCAAGGACAAAGCGGGAGTAAAGAATGTCGTGGATGGAGTTCTCGAGTGTCACTGCAATCGGAGCATTTACATCTCGCGACGACTTAATGAACCAGTCACCATCAAGGTCGTATTCAGGCCTTTCCTCATCGTTTTCACCGAAAGGTTTATTAGTCTGGAAATAAAATTCAGGGCTTATGTAGCCACTGAGATTTATGCTGCCGAATTTATCCGTGTATATATACTCATCACTTGTAAGTCTTTCTTTCACTTCCTTTAGGACGGCGTTATCAGGACCGAGAACCTTTTCTGCGCGAGAAAGAGCGACAAGGAGCTGATCTGCAGTCACAGGACCGTAGGAACTAGGACCCGCAACACCGGCTGCGTGGCAGAGTCCGTTTACTGTCTGCCAGACAGACGAGGAGACAGGATAGTACTCCTGACTGTTAGCGGAAAGTGTGAACAAAAGAACAAATAGACATAAAAGTGAAATGAGTATCTTTTTCATTTCTACTCTCCTTGTCGCGGATACTCCGAGGACTTGCCTCGAGAGAGGAGCGACTAAATATCAAAGACATCAGCCGTCAGCAAACGCTGACAACTGAAGTGGAGATAAATGTCTTTACGACCGGCTTCTCCTGCCGTCACGGAGTCTTACTCTCCGCCGTCCTTCGCCAAAGTTACGGGAGGTTTATGAATCCGCATCACTGTCTCTACCCATCGAGACTGTTTAAACACGGACCGTAGAGCTGACAGGCTAGGACAACACCTATCGGTACCTATATATTCTCCCGTAACATACAACGAGTATTCGTTGCCCACGAGATGCAGTTTTGAACTACACCCCGCTGAGGCTAATCAACAAGGGCATGAGATGCTTTCGCTCTTATACCCCAGGTCTTGACCCGTGGGTTGTTGATGACAATGAGTATTGGAATGCTGTAGTTCTTCTGTCTGTCTCAGCTATGGTTCCAACCTC
>CAVJEL010000193.1:0-2950 GCA_963648635.1 Ruminococcus intestinalis | reverse complement strand
TTGTCTGCATACTTCTCTTCTGCTGACTTTCCATCAAAGTTCTTCTTGAACTTGTTCATTTGTTGCCTCCTAGTAGACTAACTTCCATGTATGGATTACCGTTGTTCCTGTGAACCGTGATTGATATCGGCAGTTCACCCTTATAAAAAACGGGGCTGATACCAACAGCCCCATTCCTAATCAAAGTGTCCTTACTTCTCGAGAAGTAGAGACTATTATTTATCCTTCCTGTAAAATACATGCCAGCTCCTCCTTAGTTATGGAATAGTGATAGTTCGGGGTGTATACCTCAAAGTTACCGTTTTTCTTGTTCCATCCAGCACATGAGAAGAAGTTACAATTGTGACTTGTAACACGAGCGTCCTTGACTATCCATAGAATGGATGCCCAAATGCTTCTCTTTCTGCATGAAGGTCTGCCGTATGCTACATTGAGAGTGTAGCCCTCGCCGTTTCTGTTGTAGTTGTAGTAGTTAGCTCTAATCCTGTCTTTGTCTGATTTTTTCATTTTGGTTCTCCTGTAATTGTTATGTAGTAGTTAAGGCATGTATCTCTGCCGAGAGTGATACCAGCCCTTGAAATTGTGATAGTCTCCGACTCCAGATAGAAAGCCACGTCATTGCTCCCTAGAAAGTATTGAGTACGATACGGGATGAGGTACGAAATGAGATTAGTCCTCCTCCGTTCAACGTAAATATACAAGCCCTCCTCAGTACGCCTACACATGATAGTGTCATACGGTTTTGGGAAGGCTAATTCCAGATAATCCATTACACGTCCCCTAAGCATACGGACGTTATCTTTATTCAGTGTCTCCATCACTTCCTCCTTAACCATTTCAAGACTGCCGAGACAGTAGAAAAAGTGAGTAGTACACTTTCTCCAAAGCTCTGCAATACTTCCACGACATAGCCATCATGAACACGCATGACCGTGCTCCCGTTCAACAGTGTCAGTTCATCCGACACTTTAAGAGATTCAAGTCTCTTTTCCATAATTTACTCCTTTGAACTTGTTTTCAGTTCATAGAAAATGCCCTCAAACCGAGGGCAGTTGTATCAATTGAAAACAGAGCTAATACCTACATGCAGGGAGCATAGATGCTTTCTACAAGTTCAACTATTTCATCAATCGAGTGGGCTAATACCCTCTCTTCAGTCTCACAGTTAATAAGCTTATCTCCCTCCACTCTTAACACTTCCCACCCGTTTTTAAACAGTGACAGGTTTTTCTCTGTCCAGCCCTGTATATACAGATAGATAGTGACAGCCTGTCTTGCTGTAGTCTTCTTCTCCCATCTCGTTGCCAGCCCATCAATTTCGTACTTTGCAAATCCCATGTTTGCGCTCCTTTTCCCCCCCCACAGGGGATTAATAAAATGCCCCCAGCCGTATGACTGGGGTTAAACGATAGTGTCTTGTTATCGTTTTATTGATAGCCTTAAAAACAAAACGCTTAAAGCTATCAATAAAAGGGGGCTTATACCCCCAGTGTCTCACTTGACTTCTTTCAATGCTCCTGTTGCTTTAACAGTCTTATATGACTTATAAGCAGTACACTTCTTGACGAATGCGTCCCAGTCAAGTCCCTCAACGACGTTAGCAAAGGCCTGAATAACGCCAGCCTGTGTTTTCTTGATAAGCGCCTGTCTCCATTCATAAAGTTTGTTTGTCTTTGCAACACATGGAATTAAGTAAAGTTTGACTTTGTTGTCTTTGTCCGGTGAGGCGATGAGGATGGCGTTTTTATCGGCGTCCTTCCAAATAATTGACTGCTTGCCCTCAACTCCTCTGGGATTAAATGCAAGTGTTGTATTCTTGTACTCAATTGTGCAATTGTTAGCTTTGTACGCGTTGAGTTTGTCCTGTACAACAAGTGCCTTCCTTTGTTTGTTGTACTCGTCAACGTCTTCTTTTGACAGGCCTTGACACTTGATGACCTGTGAGTCAAGTTTGACTCTCTTGTTAAGTAAATTTGTAACTGTAGCATTAAACATATTGCTACCTCCTAAAAAATGATATAAAACCTTGAAACTCAAGGGTTTATAATCACCCCTCAAGCCTTAACCTGAGGGAAATTAATGACTTTGGTAAAGGTAGTCATCACCCGTCGGAGACAGCTCACTAATTTCACTAGCAAGTCAGGTATCCTGTGCCCCTTGGGTCTGTACAACAAGACACCTACCTGTAAATTGAGTTTTGTACGTCGCTGTACGCTCTATTTACAGGGTTAGCCTCCCTGGGAACTAGACCCCCTTCACGCTCGCACTTTCGTGCTGTGCCTACATGCTTTTCTCTCACTTGCCCCTCGGCTCGCTTTCGCTACTTTGCTCTGAGCATACACTCTCTGCACTGGGATTGATGATTACGCACGCTCGCGCTCCCTACTCTATATCTGCTCGCCTGTGCTGGGGGCGCTCTTGCCTCTGTTCCTTTGTGTCTCATGCTATTCACTCCTCTGGCTACTTGCCTTAATGTGACTACAAGATGGGCGTGCACTTAGATATGTCAATACCCTTTGGAAAAACTTTTTAATCCTTACACTGTAAGCATTTACTGGAGTTAGGGGAGGCTAACCATTTTGCCTTTGGATGTAGGTGGGGGGGGGTCGTGTGCACGGGGGTGGGGGCGGCGGTCGGTCGCACGTGCAGGGGGAATATAGCTCCTCACCATTTCGTGCAAAATTTTTGGCTATACTATGTATATAAAGTGGGTAGGGGTCTAACGTATAGAGGATTCAGAAATTCGAATGCTTTGTTTTGAAAAGACTGACCTCAAAATTTCGCTCAGAAATTTTTGGAGAGCGGTAGCGACCTCAAAATTTTTTGAAAAAATTTCGGAAAAACTCAATTCTTAAGATGGAAGGTATCAAAAAATACGGGGGTAGTATACTTGATTGAAGAAAAAAATTGAGGGATACCTCAAAATCGGGCTAATTTGAGAGAGAATTTT
>CAVJEL010000192.1:0-3052 GCA_963648635.1 Ruminococcus intestinalis | reverse complement strand
CAACAAGGGAATAGAGGTAATCATCTGTTCCCCAGTCATAATTCTTAATTACACCCTTAATCTTAAATGCGTTCATACAACGATGATAAAACTAAGAGGAAAATAATAAAAGAGAAAAGATGATAACCAATTTCTCCATCACCGACGCCGATTCCGAAAAAAGCACGAAAAGACAGTGAAGGTCGTTTAGTATTGATGAAGAGAATTCTTATCGTAGAGGGCTAACAATCAAGTATCCCTTCTTTCGACCACGAATTCGAATAAAAAATTCCAAGTAAAGGAATTACCTGGAAAATCTTGGAAAATAGTCGGCGACGTATCAGGCTCTCATTGAAGATTTTTGAAATATTTTCGGTTTTTCTTCGAGCTCTCTGAGTAATGAGCGGCATAGTATCTCGTTCATGCTTAACCCCTGTAAGAGAGATTCACTCCTTAGCTTTTCCATCAGGTCAGAGGGAATAATGGCATGGAAGCTGATGCCTTTCCTTCCGGTGCTTACTTTCTTCTCTTTCAATTCAGGTGTGAAGCTGGATTGAACACCGGCAGCATCAATCAGCTCGTCAAGGGACGATTCAATCCGCTCAGAGTTCTCCATAAGCTCTTCAAGCATCTCGACAGCTTCAGTGAAATTCTCACCGAGTGATGAGTCTCTAATCTGCTGGGGAAGATTATCAAACTTCCCGCTCTCATCATCTCTTATGCTCTCCACCTCGCTGTTGAACACATATAAGGCCTGCCTAATCTTCCTATCGCAGTCACGAACTAAATTGCTGACCTTTGCTCTTCCGCTTCTATTCATATTCTATTCCTCCTTACCCTGCATCCGTTGTACATATTCCCTCTTCCTACCATGCATATGTTGTACATGTTTCAATTGCATCAGGCAGATCCTGTGTTCTTGTCTCTCCGAATAGCTTCTTCAAGTCCCCGTCACTGTAGTGTCTCTGATTGAAGTGAAGATTCATGCTTTGATTGAGGTCAGTCATAACCTTACTGTAATATGTTGCTGAATAAACGCCTTCACATGTTTTGTTGGCTCCGAAATTTCTAAGGTTATCTATCAGAGCATTCATTGTGTGTCTGTATCCGGTTTGACGCTGAATAAGCCTCAGAATAAGAAGAGAGAGGAAGCAGATGAGGAAATGTCCTTCAAGACTTTCCTCCGTGTAAACATATACAGGTCTTATGTTCAGATTCGACTTCAGGACTCTGAAAGAATCCTCTATCTTCCATAACTGTCCATAGATGTCGACTATATCCATAGTTTTGAGTTCTCTGTTGAGCTGAAGCATTCCCCAGTCTTCACGCCATCTTGAATCCTCTCCCTCATTAAACGGCTTGTCATCATCAAACCATCCCTTACCGGCAAGATTAGTCTCTATAAGATAGAAGCCGTCCATGCTTTCTTCTTCGTCGACTCTCATCTGGTCGTATTTCACCTTTGCCGTGTAATCTTCAACTTCCTTACCGTCCTTGTCGTAGACCTCGGTCTTCAAATATCCGTTTGAGCCGTAGTTGTTGTCTATTTTGCTTTTCGAATTCGTGTGACTCTTCTCCATGGCCTTCTCGATGGATTTCTGTCTGTCCCTCTTGGCTCTGAGGGAATAGTAAAGAGACCAGTAGGCTATTACATAACGTCCTGTGCCTTCGACTTTCTTCTTCTTGCCGTTCTCATCTTCAACGTTGAGCGCTCCTGGGTCGTTGATTGTCTTGTACATGTAGATGGTTTCCCCCTCTACATACTTATCCTGTTCATTTCCATTCTCATCAAAACAATGATAGCCTGTCCTGTCGAGGACCTTCTTCCTGAGTTTTGCATCAATCTTTGTACCTCTTACGGAATTGCTTACTACATAGCCGTTATGGTTCATAATGCAGTCGGCAAAGCTTTTTCCGTCATAGAATCCCTTGTCTGCTACGTAAATCATATTCTTGAGCCCGAATTTCGTTCGAACCCTGTCCATCGCCGGACGCAGCATCGTGCAGTCGTTGGTATTACCTGGATAGATGTCATAACTCATCGGGATGGCATTGCTGTCAAGAAGAAGTCCTATCTGTGTTATAGGGAGGCTTCTTTCTTCCTTGCACTTTCCATACATTCTGAAACCGTCTTCATCCTCAATCTCGTAGTAGACATTCGTGCCGTCCATGAATGCAAAGCCGTTCTTCCTGCCGAACTTCTCCTTCATCTTCGTATTGAGCATCTCAAGCATCGGCTCCTTCCACTTACCAAGCTGCCGCAACCCTGAATACATCTGATTGAGAGCAAACTCCATGTTGTTGCCGTACTGCTTCCTGTTATTCCAGTCGTCAAGCTTGCTTCCCGGGTCGAGTATCCTCTTGTATATATAAAGTCTCATAAGATTCGTAAGGTTATATTCGATGTCCAGATTCTTTCTTCTGTTGTCGACGAACTTGTCGAGTGTAAGAACACTTATAATCTTCGAGATGTAAGCATAACCAAGCGGCTTATAGTACATAACCTCATTCCGCTCGTCATATTCCTTCGCCATATTCTCGTATTTGTCGAGCTTTACGGAGATGAATCGTTCTTTATCCTTCTCTTCGGCAGTCTTCTCTTCAGCTATCTTCTTGAAATGTTCGAGATAGTTCTCACCGAACTTCTTCTCTAAATCATCTGTATAACCGAAATCTTCCACCTGTCTTGTCTTCTTTTTTCCGTCTTCTCCCTTATAACTCTGGAGAAGGACGAGCTTACTCCTATTTTCTTTCCCGACCGGCATTGCGTGTACGTACATATTTGACCTCTATTTTAGTATATAACGTCGCCGAACGTCGCGCAACTATTTTCCAACAACATTTCGTAAAGAAGGCCCCTTTTCCGGGGGCTAACTATAGGTATAAGTTGCAATAGTAGGTATTATGTTAGTTCGGGAATGTTAGGAGGAGCCCGAAAGTTCGGCACACAAAACTTCGATCTTGTTGATTCTTATCGACCTTGTTTTGTGCAAGAAAACCACCGAACTTCTTTTAGTCAAAAAGAGTGTCGCTTTCTCTTCTTTCGCCTTATACTGTCCTTATGGAAAAGAAT
>CAVJEL010000191.1:0-3055 GCA_963648635.1 Ruminococcus intestinalis | reverse complement strand
TATTACAGTGACTATATATCCCTCAGATGGGATAGTGTCGCGGGCGCCGATTACTACACAGTCGAAAAGGCGGTGAAGAGCGAGAGTGCTGTGGCGACAGATGCAGACGTTTGGACGCAGATTGGTGAAACAATCACAAAGACAAGCTATAAGGACAAAGCATCGCTTTCTGCCAACAAATACTACAACTACAGGGTTACAGCTCACACCTATGAGGGATTAAGTGGGGAAACATCCGCAGTTGCAGTCGGAACTATTCTTGCTTCTCCAGAGGAGTTGAGTGCAACAAAGGGAACAAGCGAGACTACGATTATTCTAAACTGGACACAGATGCCCTATGTCGACAGCTATGAAATATACAAGTCGGAGAATTCATCAATTACAGGTCTCAAGAGTGAGCTTCTTGACACTGTAAGTTCAGATGATGCCAACTCTGTAATCTACTACTCCTACCTGATTGACCAGGGGAAGGAAAAGGGAAAAGAACTTTACTTCTCGATTGTCGGAATCGGCCCGACAGGAGAAAAGGCCACAATCAGCGTATCACGTTCGGGGTATACACTTGTTCCAGGTTCTCCTGCAAAGCCGGAAGTAACAGTATCAAAGGGAAGTAGCCACTCAAGCATACTTGTCTACTTCAAATCATCGGGTAGTAACCCTTCCGAATATAAGTATGTAATCAAGAGGTCATATAAAGGAAGCGCCGAACAGGTTGTCTTCTCGACGGAGTACACTAAGATTACAGACCTTAAGACTGAAGAAGGTTATTACATCTTTGAAGATACTGATGTTAAGGAGAACGTCGAGTACACATATTCCATAACTGCCGAAAATGATATCGGAATATCTGAAGCAGGATACGACTACGGCTATATAGTCTCCACTGTCAGCTCGCTCTCTCTTGTCGCAGATAAGACCAAGTTCGGCTACAACATCACGTATACACTCCCTGTCGGTGCGCTCGATGAAAACAGGACTACTAAGTATACATACCATGTAACAAGAACCCTCAAGGACGGCACAGTACTCGAAACTGAAGACTATACGGAAGCTGAATTCGCTTCATTCAAAAGCTTCATCTCTGTTAAGAAAAATATAACCGATGACAGTAAGGAAGTGGGCAAGGTTGAAATCTATGTAACAAATACAGAGGGCGAAAAGTCTGAGGCAGCTTCATCCAATGTACTTGCAAAACTTCCACTTCCTGTAACAAGCATAACTGCAACAAGCTACAACAAGCCTCTTAGTGGAGACACTCCGAACTCCAAGGGTGTGTATCCGGTACATGTAAGCTGGACAACAGAGGCGACAACAGCTCAGACAATTACAAGGGTTGGTTCCGATGGCACGAAGACAACCTTCTCTGCAACAGGATCATTCGATGACACGACAACGGTGCCACTTGTTGTCTACGACTACTATATAGACACATCCGATGAGCTAGGAAGAACACTTGGCGAGATAAAGCATGCAACAAACTCCTATGCAGCGGTAACACCTCAGGTCTTCATCGACATCTTCGAGTCGGCCGGACTCAAGCCATGGGAGAAACAAGGCTATGTTCCGGATGAATACAAGAGCTATTGGAAAACGAGTAAAATTGCAACCCTTGTCGGCTACGGCAATGCATCTGATCTCTCGACCCAGATGAAAGCCCTCGACAGTGCAAGCGACAGTGACCACTACAGGGGAGGCAAGATTACATACAACGCATCGACAGAAGGAATCGGAGGACAGATTTACTTCACCTACTCCAACTTCGGTGAGTCGAGCCAGTTCTATATTACCGGAAATTATGAAATGCATGTTGATTCTTCGGGCACAGGTAGTACAAAATCCTCTACAGGAGGCTTTAGCGTGAACGGCATGTACAAAGGTCTTGTCTCTCTCGACAAGATGAGCGTCAAGAACAAAGCATTCTCCGGCACGTATGTCATATCACTTTACTACAGCGACGGGACAGTAGGCGGAATAGAGGTTAGTGCAAAATGAGAAAGAAATTTATCCTTTTGTTGATTGTAGTAATATTTGTGTCTCTTCTTACTTCGTGTGATCAGGTTAAATCACTGACAAAGCTTATCCCCAAGTTCGATAACAAGCTTCCGAACAACGTAGCGGGTAAATACGCGAGTTACGAGACAACTGAAGCGAAGAAAGCAAAGGAGTACACCACCCTCTTTACTTTCACAAGCGCTGAAGGCACATTCACTAAAAAGACTGAGACTGAGGAGAAGAAGGGAACATACTCCGTCAACTATAAGACCTATGCAATCACCGAATGTAATGGTACAATTAACCTCAACTACGAAAGTGGCAACAGCGAAAGTTATGAATTCTACTTTTATGCAACAGCTACCGGTGGTCCTGAGTATATAATGCTTGACGACAAGACATATTATTACGAAGGTATATAGGGAAATAATATGAAAAAAGTAATTACTGTTTTATTGGTTTGTCTTTTATCATGTTCCCTGCTCTTCTCTGAGTCATCATTGTCGGACAGCGACAAGGAGGAGATTGTTGCCCTTCTTGATGACTATATGAACGGTGGAGAAAAGCTCTCATACGTTGTCCACCTCTCGGTAGACAGTGCGATGATTTACGGCTTCCCGACGCTCGGTGGCATACTGGACGTAGGTGTCGCGTTCGATACCGTTACAATATCAGGCTATTTGAGATACGAGCACTTCTTCAAGCCACTCGGATCAGATACGGGAAAGCTGGCACTCGGTGAAGAGTTCGGAGAAGCTGGTCTCAGCATGAAAATAAAGATTTATGAGAAGGACCGTTTCAGCGTCAATGTAGGAATCAACACGGCATGGTACCAGCAATGGCTGATGCTACGCGCAAATGCCGGCACATACAACCTGACAAATAACGGGCTCTTGATCCGCCCTGAAGCATCGATAGGCTGGAGGCTCTTCGGGCCGTGGACAGTTCAGCTCGGGCTCTATTATCAGACACCTCTCTACCCGTCATACTCAGGCTACCAGGGCTGGGGATGCTTTGCTCGTATTTTCTAACAGAGCCCCCAGGCTATAACCCCCATCACTGC
>CAVJEL010000190.1:0-3324 GCA_963648635.1 Ruminococcus intestinalis | reverse complement strand
TAGCCATCAAGGTATCCCCATGCCCATTCTGAAGTAGATTCTATTGTGACTTCCCCGGTTTCTGAAACATCGAGACGGATAAAAGGGTCACTCATGTAAAAGCAGTTTATGTCCTCTCCTGAATCAAGGTTATCAGTCCATTCGTCGACTCTTGTAATAGAACCTAAATTGACGCTGTAGGTTGTGTCTTTGCCTGTACCACTTGTCTCGACGAAACACACTGGCCTGTGATCATCGAATGCCGCTTTCACGATACTCCAGATCTCCTTGTATTCTGAAAGGGAGTAGCTCTTATCAGTGATGACGAATGACGGTAGTAAGCCCGTGCATAAGTATTTTGAGATGTCGCTGTCTATTAATTTTTTCATATTAATCTCCTAGAAATTGCTCTTTTGAATGGAGAGCATGAACCATTCCGTCTTAGTTATTATTTAGTGTAGACTTTGACGAAGCCGTATTTAGAGATGAATCCTGTTTGCTTTAAGTGTCTGAAGACGTTCTCTTGGCCCATTCTTCCATCCCATTCAGCGGTTGTGTAGTTGATGTCGTCTTTTAATTTGACAGCTCTTTCATCGATTAAGATAGCGACGACTTCATTATCGCCTGTGTCACCGAAGTCATAAATAGTTTTGATGGTAGCTGGGATAGCGAGATCTTCTTTATTGAACGCTCCTGCTAATGTCTTGACTTTTAAGCTAGGGACGACTTTCTTGGAGACGTAAAGCTTTAATGATGGGGCTGCTGCTACACAATGACCTGCTAAGTTATTCTCGTTCATGTCACTTGCTTCTTCGACGTCGACTAAGACTTTATTGATGAAATCTTCTCCTTCTGTAGCTGTCCATGATGCTGGGTCGCCGACTGATTCTGATAATCCTCCTTCAATAGCTTTGACTGCGAAATTGCCTAATAATTGTCTCTTAGACGCATAGTTCCAGGCGTTAGTGGAAGAGTCCATAGTAGCAATAGCTGATGTTAGTACTGATGCGTATTCAGAAGACCCTAAAGAGATGCGTTGGAATTGATTTTGTGGAATTCCTTGTTCGAATAATTGTTCGTCTAAAGGATAAGAATAGACTGCTTCATCGAAAGTGATTCTAGTAGCATTAGTCTTAGTTGCCCCGTCTTTGTACTCGAACTTAGATGGAAGGAAATCATTGACCATGAATTCTTCTATTGTCTCCCCGTAAGGAAGGTTATTGCCAGCTAATTCAGGTAACTTGTCGACTTGTGGTAAATAAAGTGTCGTTTGTTCGCCTATTTTAGTAGCCATTTTGGTGAAGTCATCTGTTGTTGGTGTGTAAGACGCATTGACTTGCTTAGCTGCGTCTACATAAGATTTGATAGCCGTTTTAAGTGCTTCTGGCGTTAATTGTGCCATAATTGTTATTCTCCTTTTGCTTTATTGAGATAGTCTTCGAATCTAGGCATCTGAGGTGTCTCTATTGTAGTGACGTCTTTCTCAGGTGTTGTCTTGATTCCTGGGTGGATGACAGCGTCTTTGTAGGCTGCCGCCAATTCCTTATTCTTATCCGCCAATTGACTATTCTCTTCTTCAACATTAGCGATAAGACTGTTTATTGACACCATTCTGTCGATAGTGTCTTTATCAGAAGCATCCTTGAATGCCTCACTAACAGCTTTCTTTAAGTCTTCTATATAACTCATCTATTTGTCTCCTTTGAACTTGTCGATATTGTCTTTAGTGTCGTCTAAGATATCCTCTACTTCATCTATCGTTATCTTGCCGTCTGATTTGGCTTGTCGTAGTTTCTTGATGAATGGGACGATGACTACTGAGATGAATGTTATTATTATTCCTAACACAGAACACACTATTGAGACTATCTGATTGATCTCGTCTAAAGACAATTGATATCCCAAGAATGAGACTAGTGTGCCTACAGTCCCTCCTATCAGCTTATCCCCGTTCTCATTAAGCCACATAGATGACGAACCTCTTCTCGAAATCACAGATGACGTAAGTGATGATGTCTTGGAGATGTCTTAATTGAATATCTGAAGACACAGTTCCTGATTGCTCTGAAGTAGACACAGTGCTAGTGAATTTGTCTGTGGAATAATCTCCTTGTTGTTGTGGGGTGTCGTTGAATTTGTCTACCCTCTTAGCTGTTCCTGGAGTAGGGTTGTAGATGAGATCGTAGGTTCTATTGAATAAAGGCTGATTCGCTTTAAGCCATTGGTAGATATCCTGTATTAATCCTGATTCAATTATCCCTGCTAATTGCTCATCATCATCCTCCCCCTCAGCATAGACGAACCAAAAAGGCGCATGTGAGTTGATCTCCTTGCTGATGTACTTGTAGAACATATCATCTGTCCCTAAGTTATCCATCCAGATGTCCCATTGACTTTCTGAGATTAAGTCCCTAAGTGTGTAGTAAGTAATTTCCATAATTATTCATCCTCACTTAATTTAGCAGTTGTCCCGTACTCTTTCCTGTCAGCTGATATCTGTTCCACAGGCTTGCTGGTAGCTTTGACTGAGACGTTGATCCCTATCTCTTTAGCACGCTTGAAAGACTTATTCATCTCTTTGATCATCCCTGAAGACATATCGTTGATCTCGTCGTTATTAGAATTAGTTGTGTCAAGGTTCTGTTGCTGTCTATTGAGATATCCGCCTTGGTTGTCTAGTCCTATCAATGTCTTTAATTTATTCTCTAGTCTCTCTTCGTACTCAGTCAATCTGTCAACCACGTAATTCCTGTCTAAATCGATAGTCTCACATTGACTCTTATCCATATTAGCGAACACGACGACGTCATTCCCTAATATCTTCCTGCACATGTCTTTTATCTTATTGTCTGTAGTGCCGTCTCCTGCGAATATCCAAGGCGTTCTCTGAATAGCCAAGTTAATTGAGATGACTGCTTCTGCCTCTGACATCTTGGCGATGTAGTACATGACGTCATCGAATAATCCTTTGTGATTCGGTCTGAGATAGACGATAACTCCGTCTTTGTCGACTGATTGTGGGGTATTAGGGATCTCTGTCAACGGTGCGTTGTGCGTGTTGATAAGCGTGACTGTCGTAGGATAATTGTAGTGATTGTAAGAGTATCCCGCATATTGACAGACGACTGGCTCATCGACGATATCTTTCCTTAGCCAGACTGATCCGTTCTTCCACAATTGTGCTAATAAATAATCCTCTGCTTGATAGCTAAGACCCGTGAATTCGAATTGGTCTTTGTACAGATCATAGTACTTGTTGATGAATGTCTGCTGATACCATTCTTGTAGTCCGTTGATGTCAGCTGCTTCTAGCATTTTCTTGTAATTCTTCGTTACGCTCATATT
>CAVJEL010000189.1:0-3504 GCA_963648635.1 Ruminococcus intestinalis | reverse complement strand
GGTAATTATATATATTATATGCAGAAAGATTAGAATTTCTGATAGTCACTCGCGCTAATCCCTTTAGACAGATTTTGATACAATTCAGAATCTGTCTTTTTTACTTTTATAACTTATCACAGCTTAATAAATTATAAAACCGCCATATACCATAGGAAGTCTTTCACAAACACCCATTTTCGCACATCCCCATCAATACCACTCGCAATTCCATCCGCCCCTTCATCCCCTTCCTAATTTCGCTATATCAGTACAGTATTTCGTTATTCAGTAGAAAATTACGTATTTAGAGTACAAGATTTCGTATATTTGTAAGGATAATTTCATAAGATAACTCGGGTGTTTCCGATAGAACTGCATTTTTACTCTTCGTAATGATATCTGCAAGAATAGATAATCAGGTTCTTGAAAGTGTCAAAGTTATAAACAAGCCTGTGTTCTTCCGTTATGCGCCTAGAACATGCTTTTCTGACCTTCAAAGGTTCCGGCTTTCCTATCCCTTCAAGTAATCCGTCACGGGATATACTCTTGATGAGCTCATTGATCCTTTTTACTATTCTGCGGTCCTCTGCTTGCCACTGGATATACTGCTCCCACGCTATCGGGGTGAATATAACATTCATTCATACGACTCCAGCTCATCAATAGACTTTCCTATAAGCCCACCATTCTCAGCTTGAGCCATTGATTTATCGAGCATCTCCAGATAGTCGGCATTACGCTTTGCCTTCATCAAAGAGTTAAACTCGTCAAGGGAAATCATGACAACACTTTCATTGTGAGGTCTTGAGATAAGAATAGTCTCACCTTTATAGACTTTGTCACAATACAATTTAAACTCATCCCTTACATCCATAGATTTGACAGCAAGCATAATAACACCTCATTTACATAAAACAGTACGTTTTTTCGTACTTAAATGTTATTTCCAGCTATAAGTTCTGTCAACAGCAATCTTTTTCAATTCACTATTCCACATCTCAAGGATTTGGATATCAAACATACACTTCGAGAAGGAGAACATCTGGACGTTCAACAGCAAGGAAGAGGTACTCCTCACAATGATTATGAGTTCACTCGCTCAGTAAGAATCAAGCTCTATATGACAGAACCTTGTTATCAACCACATATAGTGAGTATTTGCGCCAGTGAGCACAACAAGTTGCGCATTTAGCACCACCCCCGATCCAGCCTCATCTATTTAGAGGCTTTATTTGACAATTGCACCACAATATGGTGATATCTCCAACACCCTACTAAGCTATGCATCCCTCTTTGTTTATGCAAATAAGGATGGTGTCTACATAAAGGATTTTGATAAACTTCTCTTGTCTCAAGAGGAGTAGAGAAAGCTTGAATTTAGATGTTGGGCACAGCGTGTTGCTGATAATCACTGTTTATCAATACGCCCACTGATTCTGTTCTTTTTTCAGTGTCATCAATCAGTGCCATCGGTGCCATAATCGGTGCCACTTCGGTGCCAGATTTGGCACCGATACCATAAAGAGCTCATCGAACTGAGTTGTAGCTTACCAAACCGCTTAAGAGTCCATGTGCTCTGATACACAGAACATGATTTGAAATCTGACCACCTTACTGTCTCGTTAGGTCAGTATGGTATTCCGTTTATCATTTTTCATAGTTTCATCGATTCTACCGGACTATCATCTGATACTACCGTCTTCAACCCAGATATGTCGGCTCTTTCGTTTTGTCCACTATCTCTTCCTTCCAGTCTGATATCTGGCGGTTGTCGGATGAGAAGTTGACGCCAATGAGATGAATTACCTTGTCGGTGTTGATATACTTCTCGTAGTACCTTTTTTCTTTTATCTGTCCGAGGGCGTCATCTACACTCTGGTCAACCTTTATCTCGATGACATAGACGTCACTCTTTTCCTCTATCACGACATCGATACGACCCAGTGTTGTCGTCTCCTCTGCCCTCAACTCTTTAACGCCGAAGAGAAGGAAGTATGAGTAGAGCATTGCCTCGTAGCCGATTTCCTTTTCTAGCACTACATATGGAATCTTTGCAAAGTAAGCATTCATCGTCTTTATAAGAGAAGGCATATCACCTTCCTTTGCTGCTTGTCGTCCCTTAATGAGAAATACGCTGAGATCTTTTCCTCCAGAGTACTGTTTCATAAGAGATAGTGTGAATGCATTCCTTACTTCCTTATTCGGGAATGTAAGAGTAAGGGCAGTGCTGTCTCCTTCCAGAATTGTAAGGTAACCGGTGAAATATATAAGTGCCAGAATCTGGGAGTCATCGAGCTCGATTGATGCAAGTGAGCTGTAATCAAATGTGTAAAACACATCAAGCCCAATCATCGGGTTCTCTCTTATTATATTCCCCAGGTGATAATTCCTGGCCAAGTCTACAGCAAGTGTACTTGCTCCGGTCTCTATCCAATATGACTCAAATTCGCACCCGCTGTTGAAAAACATTCCAACTGAAACTGGATTATAGACCCTGGTTTCACATTTATAAGAGAAACGGTAGCCATCGTAGTAATCACGAATGGCAGAGATGAATTCTTCCCTCGTCTCATATTCCCTGTCGTCCCTCTTCATGTATTCATCAATGTATTCGGAGAAGTTCTGCTCAAGTTCTTCTTCCGTGTACCCGAATGCGGAGGCATACTTTTTATCAAAGGTAAGATCAATGAGATTATTCATCTTACTGAAGATGGACATATTCGAGAACTTTGTAATACCAGTTAGGAAGAAGAAACGAATCTTCTCATTTTTATTTTTTATGACAGAGTAGAAGGCACTGAGAGTATCTCTTATTTCGTCTGCCAGCTTTATGTTTTTGTATGTATCGATAATCGGAGAGTCATACTCGTCTGCTATAATAACAGCTTTCTTTTCTAATTTCCTCAATACAGAATATAGCATCTCCGAAGGTTCGTTTCTTTCTATACTGACTCCGTTTTTCTCTGCTTCCTCAATTATTCTGTTCTGGAATATTTCAAGAAACTTTTCATAACTTTTTGTATTTATATCGGCAAAGTTGAAATGGAGTACTGGATACTTCTCAAAGGAGTAATCCGTGCTGTCGATGTATAAGCCTTTGAAGAATTCCCGCTTACCCTCGAAAAGGCATTGAAGCGTCGAGCACATGAGACTTTTTCCATAGCGGCGTGGTCTAGAGATAAAGTAATAATAGTTTATCTTATCATTTACAAGATTATAGATGTACTTGGTCTTATCGACATAAATACAGTTATTACTTCTGACTTCTTCAAATGATGGATTAGATACCGCTATTCTCTTCATACACATATGTTACAACGATTTTCTTCTTTTCTCTAGAAGTATTTCGGGACAAACAATATGGGAAAACGAAATGACTTTGTCGTTGCTCCTGTTTTTCGAGATTTAACGATACTTCAAATTGACTGCAATTTCACATTTATCCCAGATATGTCGGCTCTTTGGTCTTGTCGATTATCTCTTCCTTCCAGTCTGATATCTGGCGGTTGTCGGATGAGAAGT
>CAVJEL010000188.1:0-3716 GCA_963648635.1 Ruminococcus intestinalis | reverse complement strand
TCTATTACTTCCAGTTCATCCTTCATTTTTCCTCCATGGACGAAGGACGAGACGATACGCATTTTTCCTATATATTTATATACGTGTATATATATACGTCTTTATACTCTTTTATTACCTAAATTAATTAATAGGTGTTTTTATACGTCCTCTCATCCTTCGTACGTTCTAAAATCTATAAAGATAAAGATTTATTCAGGCGGCACGACTTCTCGCTCGTCCACCCCTCGTTCCTCTCTGTCCAGGGCGCTCGTCCACTCTCTCGTCCTCTGAAAAGTCTTCTCGTTCCACACCGATAAACGGCAGCCACTGAAAGCTTCCCTCATCCTCGAGGTAGAACCAGAAACGGAACTACGTGTAATTTTCTCTATATATTCCTATACGCGTGTATATATGTGTATATGCGTGTATATATACCCTTTATATTATATATTTCCTATAATGTAATTAGTTACTAGTTCACTAGTTCCATTAGAGAATAACCATAAGAAATATAAAGAATTATCCGATAAGCCCCAATTATTCTGGTTCACTGTTAGTTCCACTTGGTTCATCTGCCTTTTGATGTCAGTTCCACTCGCCAGTTCACCCTATGATGAGCGAGAAGCACTACGCTCGGCTCTGTCGATTTCCTTCTGGACGAGAGTGTCGAGCTTCGCTTTATAGCTTGGAGAGTCTATATAATCTCTCGCAGGCTTCTCCACCCAGTCGCGCTCGGGAATCGTCACAGAGTGCTTACGTATCCACTTGCCGTCTATCTGGAAGGTGAGAGTGTTGGCCTTCTTTGCTGTAATGGTTGTACCCTTCGCAAGGACATATCCGTACCGCACGCCACTCGAAGTTGCAGAAGGACTCACAATAGCCATCCTGCCGTCTCTCGTGACTTTGCTCTGTATGCTCTTATATAGAGTACCGGAGCGCTTATGGAGGTATTTGCGGTATGAACTCTTCACCTTGCTCTTAACGGCAGATGCAATACCGGAGAGAACTCTTTTACGTATCTTCTCCTTGTTACCGTCAATCTCCGAGAGTGTTCTCATCACATCATCGAGGTCTGCCTTTACGCTTATCTCCACTGCCATTAGAACCTCACTATTCTCAGTCCATCCAATGGCTGGAGGTACTTACGGTAGTTCGAGTAGTTCACAAAGGTACGCGAGTTGTCGGTGAAGCTCTTACCCGTGAGTCCGATGTTGCCGTTCCCCTCAGTCAGCATGAGTGTGGCAAGTCTCAGGATTGAGAGGATTATGACTTCTGGCATATCGTCCTCACTCCACCCTGCGGTGTATGTGACAGTGAAGGTGCCGTGTGTAAATGGTCCCTGACTCTTCTGTGTCGAGAAGAGCTTATCGCCTTTAAGACGGTACTCGTCCTCGGGTAATTCATGGTCGTTGAGGAGTACAGATTTCACCTCTAAGACGTTTCTTGCTCCAAGCCAGAGGCCACGTCTGAGGTTGCCCTCTATCTCTTCTGTCCTCTCCTTCACCTCGGGGTCGAAGCCCAGATAATCCTCGACTATCTCTTCGCTCGCTTTGAGGAAAGTCTCCTTACACATAACGGATTCTTTACTGTCCTCGCAGTTACCGCTGTATGCATCAAAAGCTTCAATACTCACTATCATATCTTTGTCCTTTAAATTGCCCCGAGAGTATTAGTCCCGGGGCGTAGTCCTTATGTGTCAGCTCCACTTGTGGATGACGCAGTTCCTGCCATCTTCATGCACTTCACGGCTTCCGGTAGCACAAGCTTACCGTCCACTCTCTTTGAGGCAATGAAGCCCACCTGACCGTTACCTGCATAGAGCTCGTTGAGCCTCTTGAATGAGATACCCTGTCTGTCGCCAATCCAGTAGTACGAGAGGTCACCGAAGAGCACTGTCTTCTTCCCCGCAGCAAGCGACGGAATGAAGGACGATGTGTAATACGGCCTACCGAGAATGGTATTCACCTCTCCGTCCTTGATTGCAGGCTGCCAGAGGTATGTACCGTCATTGTTCTTGAGTTTCCTGATTGCTTTGATTGTGGAGTCGTTGAGAATCCAGATAGCACTTTTGCGGTACGGAGACTTCAAGGAGTAATAGAGGTCGATAAGCTCGTCTGCTGTGAGAGAGTCGCCCTTAGCAGCTGTTACCCCAGTCTCAGCTCCACCTGTGTCAGCAAGAATTCCAAGAGGCTTATGTGTGCCGTTGCCGGTAATGAATGCTTCTTCTTCCTTCTCGCCGATTCTACGTGAGAACTCCGATGCAATATAACTCTCGAGGTCGAAGACACTGTCCTGAAGAAGCTCTTCCGAGACTCTGATAATAGTTCCAACCTTATGTGCATCAAGGCTCACCTGGCTGAATGTATCATCGCTCTCCTGATATGCTCCCTCTTCCTCAATCCATGAGGCACTGCCGTGAGACCCTACAAGCGGAATCTTGTGGATGCCTGTGGAAGTAGTAAAAGCATAAGCGTGGTTACGGATGATGTTTTCTTCCCTGAGTCCCTCAAGGAGTCTCTTCTCGTACTCGTCAGGAACAAGGTATCCGCCCTCACTGTCGACTCCTTCCTGGAGTGCGTTCATAATCTCGGGGCTCTGGTAGCCGCTTCTGGTACGGATAGTATTCCAGAAAGCTTTTTTGTAGCTATCTGCCATACGACCGACCTTCTCTTCTCTCTTTGTACTCTCGGGCTTAGAGGTAAGAGGAGTATTGAGCGGCATGTTGAGTTCTCTCTCAAGAGCGTTTGCTCTCTCCTCTCTTTCGATTTCCTTTCCGAGTGCCACAATCTCTTCTTCCATTCTCTCGTAGGTGGAGGTATCTTCTGCCGAGAGAATTCCCTTCTCGTTTCTGTGAGAATCCAGGAAGGCCTTAGCCTTCTCCCAAGTCCTAGCTCTTTCTGTTCTAAGTTCGCTTACTCTGTTCATCTTTTCTTTCTCCTATTTGATAAGCTCTAATCTCTTTTCGAGTTCAGTGATTTTTGTTCCCTCACTGACATCCGTTTTCTCTTCTTCCCTGACTCTGGCAACAATCCTCTCCATGAGACGTCTCTCTCCAGCTCTTGCAGAAAAAGAAAAGGCATCGTCCACTTTCGCTTCCGGTGCCTCGTCTCCGATAATCCTGTCTGCAAACCCCAGCTCTACAGCCTTCTTTGCATTCATCCATGTCTCGTTCTCCATGAGCTTTGAAATATCGTCTCTGGGGAGATTTGTTTTTCTCTCGTAAGCATTGATAATGCTTTCCTTCACTTCCTCGAGCACTTTAATGGCTTTCTTCATTTCACTGTGGTCGCCGTAGACTGTGGTGGAGGGGTTATGAATCATCATCATGCTTGTGGGTGCCATTTCCACCTTATCACCTGCCATTGCTACAACAGATGCAGCAGAAGCGGCCAACCCCGATACCTTTACAGTAATCTCTCCGGGATAATCAGAGAGCGCTGAATAGATACACGATGCCGCAATGCAGTCTCCGCCGGGAGAGTTAATCCACACCGTGACAGGACCGCTCCCTTTCATCAGCTCTTCTTTGAAAGCCTTGGGTTCTACATCATTTTCGAACCATGACTCTTCTGCGATGACACCTCCGATTTCAAGAACTCTCTCTTCGCTGGTCTCTCCCTCTTCGTTTGTCAACGTCTTCCAATTCCAGAATTTAGTATTCATCTCTTTCTCCTATTCTTTTGTTCTGTCTCCGACTCCTTACTCGGAGAGTCTTTCTTCTCTTCTGTAGCCTC
>CAVJEL010000187.1:0-3778 GCA_963648635.1 Ruminococcus intestinalis | reverse complement strand
TTTGACTTTACAAATGGCAAGAGCTCCCTATTTCTTTATGCTCTAAACGGCATGAAGGGTTAAAAGTCAATTTGGTGCGTATGTCCTAACTGCGAGCCCCATTGTAACACTGGAGCAATTGTTCTCAGGAGTTCTATTGAGCATTTCTGAAAGTTTTCTATTTGGCTACAGTTCTCCGCAGTACTGAACATATAACAACAAATGTCATCTGTGTAGCTTTACCAACTATCGCGCACATCCTCCACACTGATAGTTCAAAATGTAAAAGCCCCCGATTTTCACCGAGGGTCTTGAATCTTTCTGTAACCGATTACTCGATTGTGCAGTACATGAAGTACTTGTATCCGAGCGGGTTGGAGAAGAATCCCTTGACTGAGTCATCAAGCATGTAGATATCTGTGTAGAAGTACAGAGGTACGATACATCCTGTGCTCATGAGCATATCTTCAGCCTTGTGCATGAGAGCTGTTCTTGTTTCAGCATCTGTGCAGCTCTTGATGAGCGGGATAAGAACATCATATGTCTCAGCCCATGTGCCGTCGACAACCTTGACATTATAGCCATACTCTGTGAGGTCGAGAGAATAAGCCTTGACGTCCTTGCTTGCGCCCTTACCGAACTGAACATCGTTGTTACCACTGCCTGTTGTCCACATATCGAGGAAGCAGATTGGGTCGTTGTAGTCAGCGAGCCAGCCGTTTCTAGCGATTGAATAGTCACCAGCCTTACGTGTGTTGAGGAAGGTGTTCCATTCCTGGTTCTCGAGGTTCATTGAGACACCGACAGCTGCGAATGCGCTCTGGAGATACTCACCAATAGCTCTGTGACCTTCGGATGTGTTGTAGAGGTATGTGAGAGTCGGGAAGTTTGTGAACATGCCTGTCTTTTCATCATAGTTGTAGTACTTCTTGAGTGTTTCAACTGCAGATGCGAAGTTGCTTTCGAATGCATCAGCAGAAACATCATAGTAACCATAGTAATCCTTATCTGTGCCGCCAGCTGTCTGATAGAACTGTGTGCCGTCAGCATTTGTCATACCCATAGCGACGAATGAAGATGCAGGAACCTGACCAGCCTGTCCGATTTCATCACAGATGTAGTTTCTGTCGATGAGGAGGCCGAGAGCATTTCTAATCTCTGCTTCAGCGTCAGCCTTTGCCTTGCCTGTGAGTGTAGATGATGCAGGAAGAAGTTCTTCGTTGATGTTCCAGCAGACATAGTATGTACCAATCTGACCTGCGATGACGAACTCTGTAGGATACTTAGCCTTAAGAGAAGGAATTTCCTGGTTTGGAACATCATCAATCAGCTGCCAAGCGCCTGTCTCGAAGTTAGAGAGCATGTTGTTTGCATCATCGGAGAGGTAGAACTTGATTTCGTCCATTGTAACCTCTTTCGCATCAGGATGATTCTCGTTCTTCTTGAGTGTGATGACAGAGTTGTGTGACCAGTCAGCAAGATAATACATACCGTTGGAAACGTATGTTGAAGGATCTGTTGCCCAGCTTTCGTTAGCAACAACATCTTCTCTTACAGGGAAGTATGTCGGGAATGCAAGAAGCTCGTTCCAGTAAGAAACATATGTAGATGTTGTGACCTGGAGAGTCTTGTCATCAAGTGCTGTTACAGCGAGGTTATCTGGGTAACCCTTGACAACTTCGAACATGTAACCGTAGTCAGCACCAAGCTCTGTTGAAGCTGCTCTCTTCCATGCAAATTCGTAATCCTTTGCACTAACAGCCTGGCCGTCTGACCATACAGAGTCACGGAGTGTGTATGTGTATGTTACGCTGCCGTCAGCATTCTGGACACCGTCGACAAGCTTTTCTGCTGTGTCTGCAACGATTACGAGAGATCCGTCTTCAGCCTGTGCCCACTTAGCAAGACCGCTGAAGAGATGAGCAACAAGTGTTGCGCCGTCAACTGTGCTGTTGAGAGCTGGATCGATTGTATCAGGCTCTGATGCAATACAGACAGAAATAGATGTAGGCTCAGCAGCTTTTACAGTTGTGGAAGCTGAACTTGCACTTGAAGAAGCAGATGTAGCTGTAGTAGTTGTAGTAGTTGTTGAAGCACTCTCACTCTTCGAGCAGGATGCAAATGCAAACAACACACAAAGAGAAAGAAGTATCAATAAAGTTTTCTTCATAGTTATCTCCTTATAGGAATTTTCTAGAAATTATACAAATCCACAAAATAAAGGCAAGAGAAAACCATAGAAAAAATACAAATTGTCGTATATTTATGCATTTGTTATTCACATAACACTTTTAATTCATCAAAACCACACATCTTTCCGACTTTATATTTAGATAATAAAATATATATCTAATAAGAAATTAGAGGAAAGATATTATTTCTAACACACCACTATGGAGAAAATTCCACCACATAAAACTGCCTATCGGGCGCGAAAATTGCGACATAATGCGATAATCAATCAAACCCGCACGGCTTGTTTTATGTCATGGAACATACTTTATCCCCGTTCCAGGATTTCTTCTTTCCACTCCGAGATGTTTCTCTCGTCTGTTGAGAAGTTAATCCCAAGTAGGCGGATGTTTTTCCCATATCTGAGATATGGCTCGTAGTACTTCTTTTCCTTTATCTGAGCTATGGCATCGTCTGCACTTTTATTGAACTTAAACTCAATAACATAAATATCATTCGGGCATTTAAGGACACAGTCTATGCGACCCTTGTTTGTTGCTGCCTCAGCTATGATGTCGGCTTCGAGCATATTCATCATGCAAACGAATCCAGCGTGAACAGCACTTTCGGCATCGAAGACAAGTTCGTTATACGGAATAGAAGCAAAGATGGAGTAAAGCGTTTCAACAGCCTTCACTGTTTCTCCTCTATCGAAGTAATCAAAAAGGACAAGGCGGTCAAAGATCCTTGCCGCAGTTCCTACATACGCCGGGAGCAGAATCTCATTAAGGCCTTTCTTGACTTCTTCGTTGGGATATCCAAGTGTTATGAGATAGCTCTCCATGACAGGAGTTGCTTCCTTAATTGTCAGATACCCCGTCTGGAAAAGAAGGGCAAGAAAGTTTTCTCTGCTGACCTCAGTCTGCACCATCTGAACTATATCTGTTGTACGAAGTTTCTCCTCTGAGATTCTAACATCTTCGGTTAACGACACATCAAACTTCACGCGCTTGGCAATCTCCACCAAAAGCATTGGCATGCCGCCGGTCTGAATCCAGTAATTCTTGAAGAACCTTCCTCCATCGTAGAAGAATGAACCTATCGAAACAGGATTATAAACAGCTTCTCCCTCGGCGGAGAAATGATAACCATCATACCAATACTTAAGATTTGAAAGGTATTCTTCCCTTGTAACTCCATTCTTCTTGCTAGAAGCTTCAATATACTCGGCAAAATAAGTCTCGAGCTCATTCTGGGTATAACCAAAGGCTGCCGAATATTCATCTAGAACAGAAATGTCGATAAGGTTATTCATGGCAGAGAAGATGCTCACCTTTGAAAACTTGGTAACGCCGGTGATAAAACAAATCCTGATATTCTCGCTCTGCCCCTTAAGAACCGAATAGAAGCTTCTTAATACCACTCTGATTTCTTCAATCTTATTGCTGTTGATGTTATTTGTGAAAGGGCTGTCGTATTCATCAATAAGTACAGCAACTTTTTCTTCTCTGCTTAAATTGAATATCAAGTTATCCAGTACCTGGTTATATTCAAGAGTATCGTTAACTTCTACTTTGTATCCTTTTGCAATCCTCAAAAGTTCGTTCTTAATCTGATTTCTGAAGTT
>CAVJEL010000186.1:0-3917 GCA_963648635.1 Ruminococcus intestinalis | reverse complement strand
TCGGACCTGGATTTGCCTCCTGAGGTTATTTACAAGATGTACCTCGAACGCTGGGAGGTGGAAAATTGTTTCAGAACATATAAGCAGATTCTCCAGTTTGAAGACACGAGAGTCCACAGCGATGCATCCATCCACGGAACCGAATTCATCAATTTCCTCTCCACGTGCATAACAATGCGAGTTAAAAAAGAGATAGAGGAAAGCGGTCTTTCTGACGACTATACGTACAGGCAGATTATGGATCTGGTTTCTTCTGCCAAGAAGGTAAAATTGAGCTCTGAAGAGGAATGGACTATACCAACCATAACGCTTAAAGCAGCAAATGCCCTGAAGACACTCGGTCTAATTGAGGATATTCCAGAGAACAACGATGCTGTTGAAGAAGCGGAAGAAGTTGAAGAAAACAAGAAAACAACCAAGAAGAAAACGAAAAAGAATACCCAAGCAAAGAAGCCCGAATAAGGCTTCTTGCGGGACTATATAGTGCTTAAAAATGGGAAATCTTTAATTAAATGTCCCGAAATGATATCAAAACTGGGATTGATCGAATGGTGAGAGCATCATTACCATTTTCTCTCTGGCGATATTCATCCTCCCTCTGGTACAATAGGGAGGAGAGGGAAATCAATGGAAATAATATCGTGGAACGTGAACGGCATCAGAGCCTCGTGGAACCACGGACTGTCGTCCTTGTTTGAAAGGTACAAGGCAGATATCTACTGCTTTCAGGAAACGAAGACAGATGAAGCTGTCCCGATGATTGAAAAGCAGGGCTACCATGCATATTGGTCATTCTGCACAAAGAGAAGGGGATACTCCGGGACACTATGCCTTACAAGAAAGAAGCCGATCAGTGTGAATTACACTATGGGAATTCCTGACTTCGACACCGAAGGAAGAATTATCACACTCGAGTACGAGGATTTCTTCCTCGTGAACTGTTATGTTCCAAACTCCCAGCATTCAGATAAACGCTATGATTACCGCTCGCTCTGGGACTTCATATTCCTTCAGCACCTCATGCACTTGAGGTATCAGAAACCGACAATTGTATGTGGTGACTTCAATGTCTCAATCTCCGACGATGACATATACGAGGAGAACAAGTGGGTAGAGAAGAATAAAGAGGGTTTTGTCTCTACAGAGCGTGAGAGTCTCGAGGAGATAATCAAATCAGGCTTTGTGGACACATACCGCCTGAAACATCCAGATGAGAAAGGAAAGTACACATGGTGGTCGAACAGGCGTTTCAAACGTAAGGAGAACAAAGGCTGGAGACTCGATTACTTCCTTGTCAGCGAGAAGCTGAAGAGCAGAATTATGGAATCAACAATGCTCACAAATATCTACGGCTCAGACCACTGTCCGATAATACTCTCTCTCGATACAGGAATGAAGAAACCGAAGTCGAAAGATAAGCTCGGAGCCATTCAGCTTTCGTACACATACGATGATCTTCTGAGATTTGAGGAGAACGGTGTCCCCTTGGACTACGTCAAACGCACAGATATGACAACGCTTTGGGAGAGTATTGACTGGGAGAAGGCGGAGAAACACCTTAAGGATATGCAGATGGCGCTCGCAAAGTCCGCCTACTCGAGGTGCTCTGATCTCATCGTTAAGTGGCAGAAGAGGATAGTATATTCCATTGATGCAAAGCTCCTTGCTGTGAGACATGTCTCAAGAAGCAATCCGGGAGCCGGAGTTGACTGTATAAAATGGAGGACACCACACGAGAAGATGTCCGCCGCACTCTCTCTCACGAGTAAGGGCTATAAGGCAATGCCCTCAAGACTCCTTCTTGTAAAATCTAAGAAAGGAAAACAGCGAAGAATCCACATCGAAACATACTATGACAAGGCAATGCAGACACTCTATGCCTACGCCCTTGACCCTATTGCAGAGTCATGGGGAGACCGTAAGTCATTTGCATACCGCAAGGGACGCTCTGCCTTCGATATGAACGAGTACATAAAGAACGGCCTCAGTGGGGAGAATGCGCCAGAGTGGATTTTCATCGGCGACATAAAAAAGTGCTACGAGAACATAAGCCATGACTGGATTATGAAGAACATCCCGATGGCGGAGTATGTTTTGAATCAGTTTCTGGAGGCGGGATATGTCTTTGCAGGAGAGATGTTCCCGATGGACGTGGGTGTCGGAATTGGATGTGCCATATCCCCTATAATTGCGAATATGACTCTCGACGGCATGCAGGACTATGTCTACAGCCGTCTCTTTCCTAACGGGGAAGAAATTGATTATGCAGACGGCAATATGGTGAGATACGCCGACGATGTACTCTTCACGGCACGAACGAAGGAAACGGCAGAGAGGATAATGGGGTATGTCAAAGAGTTTCTCTCTCCCCGAGGACTTGAGCTATCAAGTGAAAAATGCCGTATCGTAAACATAAATGATACCTTTGACTTCATGTCCCGTAACTACTTCAAACGTGACGGACTTGTTTTCTCGAAGCCGAGTAAAGATTCCGTCGAGCGCTTCATGGCTACTCTTGAGGAGACGATTGTGAATTACACGGGTTCTCAGCAGTCGCTGATTGAAAAACTCAACCGCAAAATAGACGGCTGGGTTACCTATCACAAAACAGGAGAGGCCGACAGGGAATTCAAGATTATGGACGCATATATAAAGGGGCTTTTGCTCCAGCTTTCAGAGTCAAAGCATCCCAAATGGACGAGAGAGAGGGTTCTTGAGAAATACTGGTATGTTGATTCGAAGGGACGCCATAGATATGCCAATCCCAAGAAGAAAGAAGAAATGGTGAAGGCACTTGAGGATACCATTCTCATCTCCTACAGTCCTGTGAACACCAAATTCAACCCATACATAGACCTCGAGTATCTGGAGAAAAGAACTCAGGATAGAGCAAAGGAGAATATAAGCGGAACATACCGCTCTATCTGGGAAAGACAGGACGGCCGATGCTATTACTGTGGAAAGAAGATTTTGCAGGATGAAGAGAGGACAGTGATAGAGACTGAGGCTGATAAGGCAAGCTTCATAAAGCGTATGGCATATGTCCATAAGCGCTGTCTTGACTCTTCAATAGACTACATCGACACAGAGCTTCCACCGTCATCGCTTGATGAGGTTATGGAACTACTTGAAATTCTTGATGAGAACAAGAAAAGCGCAGGAAAGAAGTATATGAGGCTTTCGGAATACTTCAGAAAATGCGAGAAAAACTCCATTACTCTGACATTCAAAGAAATCGAGAACATAATGGGCGAGCCACTAGGGCTTACAGCTCAAAGGAAAGAGTTCTGGTACCGCACGGGACAGGGTAACATCAGTCAGTGCTGGCTCGATAACGGCTATGAGATAAAAGCTCTCCACATTGACGAGAAAAGCAGGGTAACCTTCCGGCTCACTCAGAAGAGCAAGAATACGGCAAGTATCGACATTCCGGAGGTTCTCAAGTACGGACGTATTCCGAATGACGCCAAGTATGAGATAGAAAACTACTTCAAGTATATTATAAAGAAGTATGGCCTTTGATTGAACGGCACATCTGTCATTCCTGACGAAATAAAAGATGTCTCCTTCGAGAGGGACGAGACAGATAGGAAGTTCTATGAGGTTGCTCTCTTCTGTAATGCCATCTTGGTTACAGGAAACCTTGCTCATTACCCCGAGAACAAGAACATCATCCTACCGAGAGAGAGTTTGTTGAGCGTTACTTGTATACCTTTCTCAAATGGCAGCCGAGTTCGGACTTCTGCAAGGTATTCAGAAACACTTAAAGTCGTAGGAATCCATAACATTTTGTAACTCAGGCCTAATACATACAGTAGTGCCCGGGAATCAACTCCCCGGGCATTTTTGTATCTTAATATCGTTATTCGTCTTTCTTCGCCAATGCTTCCTGACGAGCCTTGCTGTAGCCCTGACGA
>CAVJEL010000185.1:0-4028 GCA_963648635.1 Ruminococcus intestinalis | reverse complement strand
TGTTCTCATCGAGTGTCTTTGAGCAATTGGTATCAGTCGTACTTGAACTGTATTTATCATAGGTGACGCTTGCGATATTACCGCTAGAATCTAAGTTAACCTGAGCTCCGGCATGGAAATACCTGCTGCTACCTTGATAGACCTCAACCTTGAAGCTAAGAAGGCCACAAGTTGTTGTTGAAGAGTTCTGCTTTGCCTTCAATGAGGATGGAAACATCCATGTCGCATCGGTGAAATCAAAATAAGGGCTTGACGCATTTAATTTGATGGATGCGCTAGATCCAATGTTCGTTGCCGTATTTCCTGCATATACCTTCACTCCGACGTCATGGTAGCCATAGGCGTTAGAGATAGATGGTACGCTTCCGATTGCTTGGTAGCATTCGCTTGTATGGGTCTCATAGCCATAAAGGGATGGATAGCCGTTTGATTGGTAGTTGCTTGAGCTACTTCCTCCTGTCGTTGAATTCTCGACCATGAGATCTTTATTGACCGAAGCAAGCTTCGGTGCTTGTTGTTTCTGATTGGTGTTATCCAATACTTTTGGTGCACATGATGCCGAGCTAGCAAGTAGCATCGGCAAAATGAATAATCCTGCTGTTTTTGTCTTTAAGTTCATTAATATCTTTCTTTACCTCCTTATTGGTGTTTTTGTTTCTTCTTTGCTGAAATCCTCTATTCTTCTTATCGCTTCATTTATCTCATCTTCTTTCTCTGTGTTTCCGTTCTCCTTAGCGTGTATCAAAGCTAGATTCAGAATCCCTAAAGCATCGTCAAACCTGTAAGCCCTGATGTAATGACCTAAGTCATCGACCTTCTCTCTATCTAAGATGTCCGTTACGGCTTTTGATGAGAGATTCAATATCTGATTCAGGATCATCTTTGTCTTCGTCGCTTCTTTTCTTAAGGATGCTTCGCTTTTCTTGGCTTTTTCTTCTAAGTATTGGTTTCTTACCCTAAGGTCATAGAAAGCCTTCCTAGAATCGAAATATCGGCCTTTCGAAAGAGATTCTTCTCTTCTTTCCATCTTGTATTCATGGCATTCAAAGCAAGGCGTGAATGTCGAGCGTATTGGCATATAGCCAAATACGGTCACAATGGCATGTCCCATATCGCCTGGCTTATTCAAAGTCTGAAGTTCACTCGGATAGATGAGCGGTCTTTCCTTGGCAGCTTGGTTGGAGCTGATGTCATTCGCTTTTGAGGAACTATAGCCCACGCTACGAGAGACGATGGAATAGTTTCCGCATCTTTTTGAGAAGTCCTCGATGGTCTTTAAATCAGTCGTACCGATGAAGACCTGGATGTTGCAGTTCGATTTGATGATATCGGCGCTTTTCTCATCGTAGACCTTCGATAGTTGTGAATAGGATTGGACAATCAGATTCATCCAAATGTTTCTGCTTCTTCCGACTGTGATCATCTGCTCAAGCTTGTTGATCTTCGGAAGATTGCCAAATTCATCGAGGATGAAATAGACGGGTCTTTTTAGCGTTAAATCCGGATTTGAATTGGCTTTTCGAACAAGTTCCTTATAGGCTTGTAGAACGAGTAATGAAGCTAGTGTATGTCTTGTCTCTTTCTCATCGGGTATCTGAAGGAATAAAGCAATCGGCCTTTCTCCCATGGAGGAGAACTCAATCTCGTTCTCACTTGTTAGAGCACACAAAGACATATCCGAGAAAATCGATAGCTTATCGAATAAGCTTGAAAGATAGCTTCCTCTTGTCTTATCAGAAGCATCCATCACCTGTTTTGAAAGGGATACGGCCCTAGATAGAGGACTTCTTCCCTTGAAGTAGTTAATGAGTTCCTTGCAATCATCATCGGTGCTTGTCGCGACCTTCATGAGCGAATAGAAATTGAATTTCTCTTTGGTTAGTCCTAGTTCTGGATTAGCGGAATCCTCAAGCATCGCTAGAGCGATAGCGAGTGCTAAGTTCTTCGCACCGCTTTCCCACATCGGCTCGTTCTTGTTGTTGACCGGGCAAATAGCTAATGTGATGTCATTGAGGTCTTCATAGACTTCATCGAGGAGTTGTTGCTTTAGGACCTGGATAGCCCCATCTGCTTCTTCTTTTGAGTAATAGTCATTTCCGTTAAAGACGTAACAACCTCTTTCTTCATCCTCAAATAATTCTTCTTCTAGATGCAATGCCTTCTGATAGAGGATATATGGTCTTTCCATCGGATTCCATCTCACGGAGTTATAGGGATTTCTTAGATCCACGACTTTGACTTCATATCCCTTCTCTTCTAAGGCAAGACGATGGTCTTTTAGAAGTTCGCCTTTTGGGTCGCTGATGAAAAGAGATGGCTTGGTTTTCGTTTCAGAGAGTATCTGAATCATCGGGGATACGAAGGTGGTTGTCTTACCTGAACCAGTTGTACCGATGACAAGTGAATGAGATGGCTTAGCAAAGGTGACCTTCAATCCATCCTTAGAATCTTTCGCGATAATCGGAGTTCCTGTGATATCGATATCATGTAGTTCAGAGAATCTGTATGTCTTGTAGTTCTTCTTGATTTCTTCTTCGCTTTGGAAACGAGCATGCTCAAGATTGGCTTCTAAATCTAGGTCTCCCTTTCTTCCTTTCATGACGTTCTTGCCGTTATAGATCCAGTAATGCTTGTCGTAGTACCAAAGTCCTATTAGAAGACCTACTAACAAGAACAAAGCCATTATTCCAAGCGTCTCTAGGCTTATTAGATACCTTAGATCAAATCTTTGATGGATAAGAGAGACAATCACTAATGAGCAGATGTAAGATGCCCAAAAGGATATGAGGACTACTAGCAGTATCTTCTCTTTCTTCTTCATTCCATTTCCTTTTCCTCCTTCTCTATTTCGTATTCTTTCATCTTCCTTTCGAATTCATCGAAGATATCCATCCTCTCTCTATTTACTTCTAACGTGAGATATGCGCTTTTCTTAAGGAGATAGTTGATTCTCTTCTTCTCGTTGAGCCTATTAGCTTTAGTGACATCGAATGTTCTAGGGAAGATATTCCCTTGTCCTTTTGATGACCTCGCATAGCCGATGATCTTGTTTCCGATTCTCCTATAGATATCCTTCTTGAATTTACTCGTGAGAAGAAAATCATCAGGAGATAACTTCTCTCTAAGGCATATCTCTTTCGTTCTCTTATCGTATTCAGAAAGCCTTTTTAGGAAGGAGATGTATGCAAGTTTTGCAGATGGATCAGAGAGAAGATAATGAGAAGTGATAGAATCCACGTCTTCTCTTACTAGATCCATCTTCTTCGATTCATAGCCATAGTGATCATCAGGTATCTTCTTATAGAGCTTTAGGAGTTTATCCTTAAGTTCTTTATTGAAGCTCACAGAAGGATCGATGATGGAATCAAGATATTCATCGGTTGATGAAAGAATCTTGTTTCTTGAGCTTCTGATGTCGTATTCGATATTAGACATCCTCTGCTCGATACGAACCTTGAGTCGATTGATAGAATCCTCTTTGAGTTTTCCATGGTGATAGATTCTTTCCTTCTTGTTCGCGACTATCCTTAGTGGTTCATTTTCGAAGAAGCAGATATGGATATGCCTGTTATCGGTATTCTCATGAAGCCCTGCAAACCAGGTGATGTTAGAGAATTCGATTCGGTTCTCTTTTAGGAACTTTGGGAATTCCTCCTCAATTAACTCTTTGGCATCGAGATAGGATTTCATATGCTTCTTGCCATATTCTTCTTCAAAGGAGATAAGACAAGACCATATTTGAGCTTTGGTGGTTTTGAGCTTGTTTCGGATATCTTCTTTCTCTTTTGGAGTCAGAATTCCATTCGATGAGAAAGCACCGCTACTTTTCTCTTCATTCCCGGCATAATCGATGTAATCTTTGTATTTGCCTTGTCTAACGCCGTTATTCACATAGGAAAGGTAATCATTGGATGTGTCTTTCGATGAATAGAAGGAATAGCCTTTCCTTCCTTTCTGGAAGTACTCACATTTGAAGAGCACATTCGGTGTCAAATATGATCCCTTACCCTTTTGTTGAAGCGAGATGG
>CAVJEL010000184.1:0-6209 GCA_963648635.1 Ruminococcus intestinalis | reverse complement strand
TGGAAAACAGCTGGGCGGTGGGAACCATCGTCCGTTGACGGCGGGGCCGTCAATAAGCCTGTGGAGGATTTGCCTCTGGGGCAATGCGCTCTAAGCAAGAACCTGAGAAGCAGGAAACAAGATTCCTCGTACTTCTAGTGCGAGGTAGTTCAATAGTCGTGTATTTGAGTGTCCTAAGACTTTCGAGTGCCAACCTTGGGTTTTCGAGTGCCAACCTCGGGTTTTCGAGTGCCAACCTCGGATTTTCGAGTGCCAACCTCGGATTTTCGAGTGCCAACCTCGGGTTTTCGAGTGCCAACCTCGGATTTTCGAGTGCCAACATCAAATAGGGGCCTCAACATTTCAGCCCCTTGTTTTGTTGTCAGAGAAAAGGCTTATACGTTGACGACGACTCAATGCATAACATCAAGAAGCTCGGATGCAGCATTTCTCAATGCCTCTTCAGGCTTTTTCGTGCCGGTTTCTATGTCATCGAGTGCTAAATAGAGTAGTGCGTCCATCGCTCCCATATCGGTGAAGTGGGTATAAGCACGTGAATATGAGAGTTCTTTCAATGCTGTGGCGTAGGAGAGATTTGATTCTGCATAGTCTAATACATCAGCACTCTCGAGAGCGCTTTTTCTTATCGGGAGGTATCCGCTTTTGATGGCAAATTCTGTCTGATTGTCCTCATCAAGCATAAAGGACAGAAACTCCAATGCAACGCTTTCTTTCTTTTCGTCCTTTGTTAGGATGGCGCATGTGCTTCCTCCGAGTGCAACAGCCGGGGTCTTGAAATACGGTATCTCAATTGCTCCGATTTTAAATGTGATTTTATCTTTAAATCTGGGCAGCCTGTTAGTTGAGGAGGCAAGGAAGACAAGATCTCCGGCGATGAAACGGTTATCTGCACTCTCGTGTCCTTGAGCCGGCATTATTGAATTGTCGACCAAAGTCTTCCAAAAACTGGCGACTTCGACTCCCGACACTTCCTGGAATACCGGTGTGATGTTTCCGTTGTCACTCATGACGATATCGTTATCGTTTTGAAGTAGCATGGTTTTGAAAAGCCAAGCCGAGTCCGAGGTATCGAAAACACTTATCGAGGGATTGGCTTCCTGGATAAGCAGAGCCATTTCTAGAAACTCATCCCATGTGCGGGGAGGATTATTCAGGATGTCAATTGAGGAGTTTCTTATAATTTCTGCATTGTAGTAGATAACCATTGTGGAGACGGCAAATGGAAGGGAGGCTAATCTTGAGTTGTACTTGCCATATTCAAGCATACTGCTCTGAAAGTCGTCGTAATCGAAGAAATCATCGGCACCATCGAGGATAAAGTTGTCGTCCTCGCCGGAAAAGAGCTGGGAAGCTGCTGTGAAGATGACATCGGGCTCCTTTCCTTCAAGCTTTGCACTCGATATTTCCGTCGCACTCTCTCCGTAGGACCCGGTATAAGTCAAGTTGATGTCGACCCGGGGATGTGTCTTTTTAAAAGACTTTACGAGGGACGTGAAGAGTTCGCGGTTCTCCTTGTTGATTGAATACCATACTTCAAGCTTTACTTTTTCGTTTCCTTCTATATTTCCTCCACCATAGACCATAGCTAAGGCCGAGAGTAGTACGAGAATAATCAAAATTGTTTTCTTCATTGATGAATTTACTCCTTGACGGTGAATCATAATATTGAGAAAAGCTTAACTAGGAAAGAGCCTCAAGGCTGTCACGGTTTACATTCATCAAGGTATGATGTTTTTTCGTGCATATGCCGTGTTGAATGTGCTAGGATACAAGAGTATGAGCAATAATTTTATAAACCATTATGTATCGAAGTGTCATATCAGAGAGTGGGAAGACGATGAGAGCGGAAATGTTTTCTGGTACAATCCCAGCACGAAAGAGAGTAAAGAAGGGAAAGCGGGAACTTTTTTCCACGATAAAATATCAGGGCTAGCTGAAGATGAGCGTGATTATGTCGAAATGCTTTCATATGAGCTCGACTCTATCTTTTTCTTCACAAGGTGCACGGATTACAAGGAGCTAAAAGATGAAGATCCTCGAACTCGTTCGGCATTGCTCTTTGCCTATATGCGTACTCCATCCTATCAGATGTATTCGGAGGGAATTAATGGCTCTTTTGTGAACTTGAAAGGCGCAGAAGCCGGCAGAAACGGCATACGCAGCGGAGAGTATATGTCACGGCTACTTCAGATTATCAACTCGGGAGAATTGACGCTGATGGATCTCGAGTGTGAAGAGGTTTATTGCGATGAAGGGGAATTGATTCTTCCTTCATGCCCGTTTAACATCATCAACCCGTATCTTGGCGACAACCTCTCCGGGGACTATGTGAATCTCAATCCTTTCATACTCAAAGGTGCTTTCTTTGTTATCCCGATGTCGCCATATAGTGCCTGCATCATCTATGATAAGTCCGTCTATAAGCTCCATGGGGGCGCCAGGATGCTTTCAAATGACGATGTGGATATTATCAACATGATTGGGCTCTACAACGGTGGTGCCGACTGGGGTGTTATATGCTCGAAGGGCAAAGAAAAATATGTCGACTCGTTGATGGAGAGAATAGGGGGAAAACCGCGGAGGAAGGATATATACTCCCGTCTCGATACCTATCCCTTCTCAACATCCCTCCCGACCTTCCGCTTCTATGCTGATGCCGTTAAGAACAGGGAAAAGAATATCGCCTCCCCGATAAGAAAACTTGCATCCAAACTCGAAGAATACGACAAGAAGGAAATGAAGGAGATTACGGAGGATAATTATGAAGATAAAATGCACGAAAGGTATCTTTTTGCAAAGACTTTGATTTCATAATGCCTTACTACAGAATCCAAAAGTCTCCCAATTTAAAGTCCATAATCCTCCCAATTTTAAGGCTAAAAGTCTCCCAATTTTCTTGGTTGGGAGATAAGATAGACTAAAATCACTTGAGAGGAAGATCGGGGAATATGCCGTCCTGATAGGCTGTCTCAGTTAATAGCCATAACCTACTAACTTCTTAGTCACTTTTCTGATAAATAGCCATTACATTATCCTGCGATGCAAAGAGACGGAGGAGAATGAAGAAAGGATGGAAACTACATTGTGTTGTAAGATTTTTTCCCCTTAAGTGGTCAAAAAAACATAGTTAAGGGGAAATAATGTTTCAAACTTATACATTAAATTCGATTAATGTTGTTTTTTGGTTCTTTCGACAGCGTAATCAATTGCACTTGCTTATTCACAAGAATAAAGAAGAATAATGTCCACTTAGCATTGATAATAATTGCTTGTTTGTATAATTCTGAAAAATATAAAGTCAGACTTTAGATTTTACAGGATGATTGGATTGTGGCATATATCAACAGAACTTGGCTGTAGGGAAGTCAACATTGGTAAAAGCCTCATTATTGACTGTTGATAATATACTGCGCATTGTCTCTGAAAAACTGATGACAGCCGAACACTTGCGAGGACATGGATTAGCGCGAGAATCTTGCCGTTTTGTGTCATTATCTTCCGCCTACTTTTTAAGGCGTGGAAGGCAGTTGTCCCGATTATGATGAGAAAAGTGGAGTGGAATTTTCAAAAACTCTATCATTTCGGGACAAAGAAGGAAAATTCCTTGATTCTCTTACTTCTTCATTTATTCTCCTCTGAGGAGGGTGAAATGAAGAAAAGAATAAAAGCAAATGTCTACACAGAAGGAAAGTTCGGGAAAGGGACAAGGGAAACACTCGACTTTGAAAATCCCTACCTATATTCCGAAGGAAGGTATCCGACAAAGATTAAAGTGGTCGACCTGGGTGAGGACTATATCAAAATACACAGCCGTGTTATCTGGTATATGGTCGGTTATCTTAAGACATCGGGTATTGTGAGCATGGGTTATACCTCATCACCGTTCAATCATATGTTCAAGGACGACTACATCTACATATCATATAAGGAGCCGTTGAGAATGGAGCCCACCAAATACGGTTTCAACAAATATGTCAATTACGATGTACGTGTATGCGGGTGGGATATACCGAATATCGTCCTTGCTGCGGAGCTCTACTCAAACTATGACACAACATGGATTAGGGATCAAATCGAGAAGAAGCGTATCTGGTACAGAGATAAACACAGCGACGATTATAATCGGGAGCTGGGGTTTGACGAGGACATCTTCGAGCACTACAGATATAGTAAATACATCCCGTCCAGGCTGAAGAAGGCTTACGATATCATGGACAAGAGGAAAGCCGGGACATAAACTCCTCTTTCATTCTCGCGTTTCCCGTTATGGCTGAACATCTCCGAGAAGGGATTATCTCTAACTATGGATGTGGTGTCAGCGACGATATCGTATCAACAAGCGCAGCATAAATACAATCCGAAGAGCTCCTTCGAGGAAGGAGAGCGTATCAATCATTTTTTCTTCTTGCAGAATTCCTTCTGCCCTCTGATTGTGCCTCCGTCGCAAAGAATATCGACTCCACAGAGGTATCCATTCCGCTCGTCGGCAAGGGTAGCGATGGCAAAGCCGAGTTCCTCAGGAGTTCCCATCCTCTTGAGAGCACTTGTCTCGAGCATTGAACAACAGCAGAGACTAATGTCGTATTTTGAGAAATATGAGACAAGATGTTATCTTCTTCTCCTATGAGAGGATATTCATTTCTCCAACATCTTGAACACCGTATTGCTTCAAACGGGTATACCATGGAATATGAGGGAACAGTCCCTCATGTATATTACCTTGTGTCATCATTGAAAAGGAGCAGTTTATCATTGTTCTATGATGAACGGCTGTTTGCACTGCGGGAAGTTCTATTCTTTAGCGAAGAAAATTTCAGCTTCAACATCACGCTAGGAACTGTGCATAAATAACTAATACATTTATATTGCAAGCAGGCTTTATCCGTGTTATAGTGTTTTCATGAATGAAGAAATCATACTTGATCAAGCCGAAACCACTAAGATGAAGAAAGTCATGAAGTATTTTAATGAGGCCCAGAAACGTATATATCTTGCTTCTGAAGCAGAATCTATCGGAAGAGGTGGTATATCTGCCGTAAGTAAAGCGTTGGGAGTATCAAGAATGACTATTACTACGGGGATGAAAGAACTTAATGAAGGTAAGTTTGAAGGTGTCCCCGGAGAAGCAGGACAGCGCATCAGAAAAGAGGGAGCGGGACGAAAGAGTATCGAAGAAACTCAGCCGGGGATTCGTGAAGCACTAGAAAAACTTATGCAGGGAGCAACTCTCGGAGACCCACAGAGCCTCTTACTATGGACAACAAAAAGCCTTCGCAATTTAGAGGAAGAACTAAAAAGGGATGGTTATACCGTCGGCTACCGGAAAATAGGATACATGCTTAAGGATATGGGATATAGTCTACACTTGAATCAGAAAATGGATCAGGTTGGCTCCAGGCACCCGGACAGAAACGAACAGTTTGAGCATATAAATGCTGCAGCGAAAGAATATACCGGAAAAGGACTTCCTGTTATTTCCATTGACTGTAAGAAAAAGGAAAATATAGGCAACTTCAAGAACGGTGGTGCAGAATACGCTCCGAAGGGAGAACCTGTGCGTGTTCTTGACCATGACTTTCCTATTCCCGAAAACGGGAAGGCAGCACCGTATGGAGTATATGATATAGGTGCTAATGAAGGAATGGTAAGTGTAGGAATAAGCCATGACACAGCACAATTTGCTGTCAACTCTATTAGAACCTGGTGGCAGGAGATGGGGATAGTAAGATATCCGGATGCCAAAAAGCTTCTGATTACCTGTGACGGCGGAGGAAGCAATGGAAGCAGAAATAGACTGTGGAAAGTTGAGCTACAGAAGTTCTCTGATGAAACGGGACTTGAGGTTGAGGTATGTCATTTTCCTCCTGGAACAAGTAAATGGAACAAAATAGAGCACAGGATGTTCAGTCAGATTACCAAGAACTGGAGAGCTCGACCACTTGTTTCTCTTGAGGTCATAGTCAACCTTATAGCATCAACCACTACAGATACAGGCCTTGTTGTGAAATGCAAGCCTGATATGAATGAGTACGAGTGTGGCATAAAGGTATCTGACGAGGAGTTGGCAAAAGTAAATCTCAAGGGCAATGATTTCCATCCAGAATGGAACTATGTTGTGTCACCCAAATTGAACAAGTAAATTATGCACAGTTCCTAATCAAAAACGAGGAGATCCATAATGATATGTGCGCCTACCTCGAAAGGAAGAG
>CAVJEL010000183.1:4058-6451 GCA_963648635.1 Ruminococcus intestinalis | reverse complement strand
AAGGAAGGCTACATTACATCAACTGCTGATGTAACGGTGGAAAAGGGAACCGCTTCAACTCTGAATACAGAGATGAAGAGCCTGTACGGTAACGTAAAGGTCATAGTAGCTTTCCTGGATAACAGCAATCCGAACGGGATAGTCGTCTCCATTTACAAGAATGGTGTCCTTCTTACTAGCACAACAGTAACATCAACCGGAAGTATTACATTTACAAAGATAGAAATCGGTGATAGCTACAGTATTGCAGCTTCCTATGAGGGATACGGCTCTGTCGGAGAAGATAAAGTCTCCGTTACAAGCGGTGGAACAACAGAAATTAATCTACCGAAGCTCAGCAATAAATATGGATCAATAAAAGGCAAGGTTGTCGATAAGAACGGTAATGCTGTACAGGACGCAACCGTGAGTCTCGGTGCAGCAGACGGTAATTCTTATACCTTGATGACAGCATCAGACGGGACATTCTCCAAGACCGATGTAGCACTCGGTACTTATACTCTCAGAGTCAGCAAGGAGGGATATCAGGCAACTGAACTCTCAAGTACATATACAGTAGAATCATCAAAGACTACGGATATAAAAGATAATATCGTCTTGAAGAGTAAATACGCTTCAATTACAGGTAAGGCTTCCTATGGCGATAAGGCTGATTCTTCGAATATATCAATCACAATCGAGGATATGGACGGGAAAACACTCAGCTCGGTGACAACCGGAAAAGAAGGCACGTTTACGTTCCTTGTGGAGGGTGGCACTTACACAATCCGTGCCAATGCTCTGAGCTACAGTGAGAAGAGCAGGACAATTGCAGTCGAGGCGGATTCATCATATTACCTGACACTCGAGAGTATCACATCAAAATTCGGTACGATTAAGGGTAAAGTAATAGACAGAGACGGTAATCCAGTAGAAGGCGCAAGTATCTGGATTAAGGACGGCGGAGATAAATCCTATACTCTTACATCTCTTGCAGACGGTTCATTCTCAAGGGGTGACATTCTTATCGGAGAATACTCTGTTTCGGTAAGTAAGAGTGAATACAAGTCGACTACTCTTTCGTTGAAGTATAAGGTAGAGCCTTCTTATGTGACGACTCTTGAAGATATAGTTCTTACAGGTGATTACTCTCTGATAAATGGAAAGGTTTCTTTAGTTGACAACAACAATTCTGAGGGAGTTTCGATTGTGATTTCTGACTCCAAAGGTACAGCTGTTGATAATAAACAGACAGGAGCAGACGGTACATTCACATTCAGAGTCGGAGACGGCACTTATACTGTTAAAGCATCAAAGGATAACTACGCAACCGTCTCAAAGGAGATAACTGTAGTATCGGGAAAGACATATTCACTCGATATGGGCACTCTCAAGTGTGCATACGGAACGGTAAAGGGTAAGGTTGTTGATTCATCGGATAATGCAGTTACAGGTGCTGTCATAACCCTTACCAATATGGAGGGCTCGTCAAGGTTGTATACGCTCTCGACAAACGAGAATGGCGAATTCTCATCATCTACTATACTTGTAGGATCATATTCACTTTCCATTACAAAGAGCGGCTACGTTGATGTAGTTGTCAATTCAATTCCGATTGTCGGAGGCTCTGTATATGATGTCGGAACAAAGACGTTGGTAGTCGGTTCTGCCGGAATAACGGGAAGAGTAATACTTGAAGGTGTTTCAAACTACTCTGGAGTAACGGTAACTGCGACAAATACGTCGGATTCGAAGAAGGTCTATACTACAACGACAGCAGAAGACGGCAGTTATTACTTCATATCCGTCGAAAGCGGTATATACTCGATTAAGCTCCAGAAGGAAGGATTCCTCTCCGATTCAACCCAGCAGGTCTCTCTTGAGAACGGTAAGATGACTGAGGTCAAGACGATCACCCTCAAGAACGAGAGTTCGACTCTTATGGGTACGGTTATTCTCACAGGCGGGGCTGATTATTCAGGTGTTCAGATTCTAGTAAATGATACTTCTTCATCAACCACATTCAATACATCAACCGACAGAAACGGTAAGTACATTGTAAACAATATCTCTTCAGGAACATATGAACTCCTTTTCAGTAAAGACGGTTACGGCAGTGTTACTGTAAAGGATGTCCAGATAGGAAAGGGTGAAGAGAAAACAGTAGAGAGTGTCTCTCTTGAAATAGCATATACCTCTGTAAAGGGTAAGGTTATACTTGAAGAGGCGACTGACTATTCAGGTACTCTTATAACAGCAACCAATACATCAGACACTGAGTTAATCTACTCGGCAATAACAAACAGTGATGGTAACTTTACACTTGCTAAGATGTATGCCGGTGAATATTCGATAGTGGTTTCAAGAAACAACTATCTCTCTGCAACTCTTCCGACAGTCACCGTCAAGGATGA
>CAVJEL010000183.1:0-3793 GCA_963648635.1 Ruminococcus intestinalis | reverse complement strand
TCCGATGCTTATGTCGTGCCCAACATCGAGATGACATGTCTCAGAGTGCCGAAAATCAGTGGTAAAGTTACAATATATGGTGTAACAAAGGCTGACTACAGCGGTATTACAGTAACGATTGCAGAGAAGCCTGAGTTTAAATGTACAACGAGTGAAGACGGCACATACTGCTTTACTCATGTCCCTGTCGGTACATACACATTCGAGTTTACTCGTGAGAATGCAAGAAAGGTGACAAAGATAGTCGCTGTAGAGGCTGCCCCGGAGATAAAGATAGAGGATATCGAGCTCATACCCGACGCAGTTACACTTTACGGCAATATATCTCTCAGGGGAGTCGCAGACTATTCAGGTGTAACAGTCAGAATAACGACTCCGGATTCAGTAGATCTCAAGACAGTTACCAATGCTGCCGGCTACTGGTACATAAGCAATATCGTCGCATCGAAGAGCCATACGATAACATTCGAGAAGAATGGCTGGAACAGTCAGGAATTCAATATTGAAGCAAATGCTTACGAAGCGCTCAGTACGACAGACTTCAACAAAGATCATGCTGTCTCTCTTGAAGATACCGTTCCTCCTGTCATTACCTCCATTACCGCAACAGTCGGCAAGAGCACAGAGGAAGGGCGTGAAATCTATCTCTATCTCCATACTCAGGAAGAGGGAAGCGGCGTGAAGTATATCCAGGGTAACGTCATGGATACTTTCGATAATGTTACAGAACATGAATACTACAACCCGTTCAAGTTGATTATTCCTGATGAACTCGGAGAAAAGACTCTCTATGTCAGAGTAAAGGACGCAGCCGGGAATATCTCCAATACGGTAAGCACGAATATCGTTCTAAAGAATGACAAGGTAGAACTCTATCAGACTCTCAGGGAAGAAAAGCTGCATCTCAAGGCAGAAGATGAGAACGAAGAACCTATAGTTTATCTCGTAACAGATAACGTGCTTGTCCCTGAAGGAGAGACACTCATTATAGACCCGGGCGTAGAGATTCAGATTAATGGAGCATACTTTATCCAGGTTGAAGGAACCCTTAACGCCGTCGGTACGGAGGACAGGCGTATCAAGATATACGGCGTTGATGACGGTGCGGATAACTGGCTCGGCGTGAAGATTCTCAGTGGAGAAGCAGGTGGAAATAAGATTTCCTATGCAGATATCACCGGAATGAAGGAAGGTATCCAGGGCTATTGTGATATTGACAATTCGAATATTATTGCTGCGAGTTCTTCTTATCGATATGGGTATGCTCTTGGAGTAGGAGTATATGGTAGTTCCAATAAATATTATGGAAACATTTCCAAATCGGTTATTTCCGGCAAAATTGATGCATCCGTCACAGAAGCCTTAGGTAATGAAATAGCATCTGATTCAATCAACTTAGCTGTTTCTAGCTCTCTTTACGATAATAATTTCACAGGGACTTTGTCTGGAACAATAAGCGGAAATGGTACAATCATTCATAACACATTCAAAGGGTCTGGTACATTGACATTTGACAGCCTCTACATGATGAACAACCTGATAAAGATAAACGTAATCACAAGTAAGTATTGTAAAGTGAGTTATTCGACTTTCAATGGATGTGCATTATCCATTCAGGGAGGATATTGGACACATGACAATTTGAAGGATTGTACGTTTACCAGCTATTCAGCCGGATCATTTACAGATTCCAACATAATTGACTGTGGAACTATTACGATTACTTCAAAGAGAAGTGATGTTGCTTCATACAGTATGGTCCGTAATTACTGGGGCTCTAAGACTATCGAATTGGAGCAGAAGACTTCTGATGATAAAATTACTTTCATTTATCATAACCCGGATGATTTTAATCTGACTAAAGTTATATGGGATAATTACCTGAAGACGGAATTGACGCCATGCGGGTATCAGGAACAAGGAATTGAAATCACAGCCTATGCTGTAGGAGATAGAGGTCCTGCGGGCGGATATATCATTTACGACTGTGATGCAGATAACGAGTCAGGAAATGCAGATGGACTTATATCAACCCAATGCGGATGGAGATATCTTGAGGCTAATACTATAGATATAGGCTCTTATCCATTCGGGTATTATAGACCGGACGGAAACACCAGTACTATGTTAGGAACTTCGACTGGAATTGGGACAGGAAAGAAAAACACTGAAGCATTGGTGGAGGCAATGGGTAAACAGGCATATGTTTCATCATATTCTGATAAAAAAGGCAGTTATGCAGCAAAGGCATGCCAGGTCTATTCAAGAAGTTACCAGGGTGTGGTCTATGATGATTGGTTCCTGCCGAGTAAAGACGAATTAAATTTGGTGTATCGGGTATGTGGTGGTAGTGATGGCTGGCACTGGTCGAGTTCAGAGTTCGGCGACAGCAACGCATGGGGACAGAGCTTCAACGTTGGGAGCCAGGACCTCATCAGTCGCAAATTCGATGACTATGTGCGTCCGGTCAGGGCTTTTTTATAACAATTTATCGATTCAACAATCTAAAGGGTTATAGGGGAATGTGTCCCCTATGACAAAGGAGAAATATATGAAGAAGAATTTGGGTATTCCGAGACCAAGTGCCCGGGAAGTTGAAAACTGTCTGAACGAATGGCGTTCACTTGAGAACTATGTCGCTCAGGAAGTAGCTCTCGACAGGCTCTTCAAGAAGGATGCTGTCGATAATCAGGATATGAGTAATATCCTGCTCAAGGCTGCAGCACTGAACACGTTCTACAGCACCAACATCTACTCTATCTACGCTGTGGCCCTTCGCATAAAGGGAATCGAGAATCTCGACCAGCGTCTGGCAGATGGTGATGTCTCTCTTGTTGATGACATCAAGAAGGTGACGATTAAGGATAAGAAGCATGTATTCCTGTCTTTTGCCTCCAAGTATTGCAGTCATCATAATCAGGATGCGTTCCCGATTTATGACTACTATGTCGAGGTCATGCTCAAGTACTTCCGTAACTGCGAGGATGTGAACGGTGCAAGTTTCTGCAAGTTCACCAACGATGGAATCAAGGGAAGTTACAAGGAGTTTTGTAATGTTGTGACTGCCTTCAGGTCGGCATATGGCCTTGAGAAATTCTCATTGAAGGAAATTGACAGATATCTCTGGATAACAGGAAAGAAGTATTTCCCGAGGAATTACAAAAAGAAGAAAGAAAATCCGACGGAAGACCTTTGATTTTGACGTGAAGGTTATATTCTCCATAGGAGATAGTAGGAGGGGCATTATGGATATCGACAAGTTGTTCGGTGATGAGCCGACATTCATGAAGATAGCTGAGCATTATTACAACAAGAACTTCGGAACGATGACGAAGTCCGAGTTGGAGCTGCTGATGTTTACGATTCTCTATGAGAAGCGGAGGAAAATGGATAAGCCTGTTGATGCTGTCACACTTGCTTTCTCTCTGGGGATAAGTGTGCAGAGGGTGGATGGGCTCCTGGAGAAGATGATACTGAAGAAGTCTGATGATGAGCTTTCGGAGCTTAAGTGGAAGGAGAAGTTGTCTGAGCTCATACAGAAGAAAGCAGTAACTTATGATGCATCTGAAAAATCATTCTCCATCATTATCAATGATGTCTTTGTTTTCTATAAGGCGGTAGAGACTCTCAGGAAAGAAGAGCTGCATTATGAGGAGACCTCAAAACCCCGCGGTCTTGTCCTATCCGAAGCAGCTTTTGTAGCCCTTGCATATGTGTGCTGTGAGGATGTCAGGAAGAAAAAGAAGTTTGAGGATGCCGTCAATCCTCATCTTTCGAATCCCGATATCAGCGA
>CAVJEL010000182.1:0-7443 GCA_963648635.1 Ruminococcus intestinalis | reverse complement strand
CTCAGAAGAATGTCTCATATTACCGTCGTTGTAGACGAGAAAGCAAAGGTAGGCAGATAATGGGACAGAAAGTTAATCCAATCGGACTCAGACTCGGTGTTAATAAGACATGGCAGTCAAAGTGGTATGTTGATCCCAGGGAGTATGCAGACACACTCCATGAAGATCTTGTACTCAGAAAGGCATTGCTTGCTTGTCCTGAGGTTGCAGGTGCAGAGATCAGCGAAATCGAAATCATCCGTAAGCCGCAGCGCATTACTCTTGTCATCGCTACAGCACGCCCGGGCGTCATCATCGGCGCAAAGGGTGCCAACGTAGAGAAGATTGCTGAGAAGATGCAGAAGCTTACTGAGAAGAAAGTGCAGATCAAGATCAAGGAAATCAAGAAGTCGGAATGTGATGCTCAGCTTGTTGCTCAGAACATCGCCCGCCAGCTTGAGGGCCGTGGTGCTTACCGCAGAGCTATGAAGAATGCAATCTCCAGAGCTATGATGGGCGGCGTACAGGGAATCAAGATCAAGTGCTCAGGTCGTCTCGGTGGTGCTGAAATCGCAAGAAACGAACAGATGAAGGAAGGAAGAGTTCCTCTTCACACACTTCGTTCTGATATTGATTACGGCTTTGCAACAGCAAACACATCATTCGGAAGCATTGGTATCAAGGTATGGATTTTCAACGGTGAAATCTATGACCATGGTGTCAAGAACGACGATGAGGCTGTTTCAGCTGTAAGCAAGAAGGCTGAAGAGAACAGAGGTTAAAAGATGCTTAGTCCAAAGAGAATTAAATACAGAAAAAAGCAGCGCGGAACAAGAGACGCAGTTGCACACAAGGGGAATCAGATTTCCTTCGGTGAGTATGGTCTCATGGCTCTCGAGCCATATTGGATTACGAATCGTCAGATCGAAGCTGCCCGTGTCGCCATGACACGTCACGTAAAGCGTGGTGGTAAGGTCTGGATTCGCATCTTCCCCGATATGCCATACACAAAGAAGCCTGCTGAAACCAGACAGGGTAACGGAAAGGGTGCACCAGAAGGCTGGGTAGCAGTCGTAAAGACTGGCGCAATCATGTTCGAAATGGGAGGCATCGATGAGACTCTTGCAAGAGAAGCTCTCACACTTGCCGCTTCCAAGCTTCCAATCAAGACAAAGTTCGTGTCTCGTGCTAATCAGGAGTAAACTATGAAAAGATATAAAGATCTTAGCTATAACGAGCTTGTCGCTGAAAGAGATAAGCTTAGAAAGGAACTTGTTGACCTCAGAATGCAGAAGGTTCTCGGTCATTTGGACAATCCTATGTCTCTTGGTTCCACCAGAAAGAATATCGCTCGTCTTAATACAAGAATCCATGCCATCGACATTGGACTCGAAAAGAAAGATAAATAAGAGAGGCACGTAAATGGAAGCACAGAAGAAAGTTATGACAGGCATAGTCAAGTCTGACAAGATGGATAAGACTATTGTTGTTGAGGTTTCTGACAGAACCCTCCACCCACTGTACAAGAAGTACGTGATCTCAACTAAGAAGTTCAAGGCTCACGACGAGAAGAATGATGCTCACATCGGTGATACCGTCCGCATCATGGAATGTCGCCACCTTTCCAAGGATAAGTGTTGGAGACTCGTTGAAGTCGTCGAGAGAGCTCGCTAAAGGAGAAAAGTCATGGTACAGATGCAGACTTATTTGAACGTAGCGGACAACAGTGGTGCAAAGCGTGTGCAGTGCATCAAGGTTCTCGGCGGCAGCCATAGATATGTTGCCGGTGTTGGTGATATCATCGTAGTTGCAGTCAAGGATGCCCTCCCGAACGGCGCCATCAAAAAGGGTGACGTCTTGAAGGCAGTGGTCGTTCGCACAAAGAAGGAATACCGCAGACCTGACGGTACATATATCAGGTTCGATGATAACGCTTGTGTTGTCATTGATGCCAACAATAACCCTCGCGGGAAGAGAATCTTCGGGCCTGTGGCCAGAGAGCTCAGAGATGGCTACATGAAGATTGTCTCACTCGCTCCGGAAGTGTTGTAGGAGAAGAACATGAGACTGAAGAAAGATGACACAGTCAAGATCTTAGCCGGTGCTGACAAAGGCTTTACCGGCAAGGTCGTAAAAGTTGACCCTGTTAAGGAAAGGGTCATCGTCCAGGGTGCCAACATGGTCAAGAAGACCATGAAAAAGAAGAATGCTCAGGATAAGGGCGGCATCATGGAAGTTGAAGCTCCAATCCCAGTTTCAAACGTTGCTCTTGTTTCTAAGGGCAGTGTTAGCAAGGTTGGATACAAGATGGAAAACGGAAAGAAAGTACGTTATGCCAAGAAGACAGGAGAGACACTCTGATGGCTGAGAAGTTTGTACCAAATTTCAAGAAAAAGTACCTGGAAGAGGTCGTTCCTGCATTGCAGAAGGAATTCGCTTTCAAGACTCCTATGCAGATTCCGAAGCTTGAGAAGATCACAGTTTCAGTTGGTGTCGGTGAGGCAACAACAAACAAGAAGCTTCTTGAAGCTGCTGTAAAGGAACTCGAGCAGATTACCGGTCAGCATGTTGTTAAGACAAAAGCCAGAAAGTCCATCGCTAACTTCAAGGTTAGAGAGGGACAGGAGATTGGCGCTATGGTCACACTCCGTGGAGACAATATGTGGTATTTCCTGGAGCGTCTTATTTCTGTAGCTCTTCCTCGTGTCAAGGACTTCAAGGGTGTCAATCCTAATGCTTTTGACGGTCATGGAAACTATTCCCTCGGAATCACCGAGCAGATTATTTTCCCTGAAATCGACTTCGACAAGATCGAGAGAATCAGCGGCCTGAACGTTGCAATCGTAACAACAGCTGCCAATGACGAGCAGGGCTATGCTCTGTTGAAGTATCTCGGTATGCCGTTTGCAAAGTAAGGAGAGCCCTATGGCAAAGAAGTCTTTAATTGTAAAAAGCAAGAGAGAACCCAAGTTCTCTACAAGAAGCTATAACCGTTGCCGTATTTGCGGACGTCCTAGAGGATATATGCGCCAGTTCGATATGTGCAGATGTTGCTTTAGAAAGCTCGCAAGCGAAGGCCAGATTCCTGGCGTAACCAAGTCAAGCTGGTAGGAGATAAGAAAATGGCAGTTAGTGATCCAATTGCAGATATGCTGACTAAGATCAGAAATGCTAGTCAGGCAAAGCATGAAAAAGTCGATGTATCAGCTTCCAATCTTAAGCTCCAGATCATAAAGATTCTTAAGAACGAAGGCTTCATCAAGAATTTCAAGAAGGTAACAAAGGACGACATCACATTCATCAGAGTTTTCCTCAAGTATGAAGATGATCAGACTCCGGTTATCCATGGTATTAATCGTGTGTCTACTCCTGGTCGCCGTGTTTACTGCGGTTACAAGGATATCCCGAGCGTTTATAACGGTATCGGTGTTGTAGTCGTATCATCCTCAACAGGTGTTATCACAGGCAAGAAGGCCAAGGAAGCACGTGTTGGCGGCGAAGTGCTGTGCACAATCTGGTAATAAGGAGAGGAAGGAATGTCTAGAATCGGTAAATTACCAGTAGCAATCCCGCAGGGTGTTACAGTTACAGTTGCTGACGGCGTTGTGACAGTCAAGGGTCCCAAGGGAACTCTTTCTCAGGCTGTCAGACCTCAGGTCAATGTAGAAGTCAAGGGCAATGAAGTCATCCTTACAAGAGTTAACGACGAGAAGGAAGTCAGGGGTTATCACGGCCTCTATCGCCAGCTCGTCAACAACATGATTGTTGGTGTAAGCCAGGGCTACAGCAAGTCACTTGTCATCAACGGTGTTGGTTTCAAGGCAGAGGCTGGAAAGAACTTCGTTACTCTCTCCCTCGGCTATTCAACCCAGATTGATTTCATGATTCCTAGTGATGTTTCCATCACAGTTGAGAACCCGACAAAGCTTGTTGTCAGCGGTATCAGCAAGGAACGTGTAGGTCAGGTTGCAGCTGAAATCAGATCCCTGAGAGGTCCGGAGCCTTACAAGGGCAAGGGCATCAAGTACGAAACCGAGAATATCCGCCGCAAGGTCGGTAAGTCCGGTGGTAAGAAATAAGGTGGCTTAAGTATGAACAGAATGATTGATAAAGCAAGAAAGCATGCCAAGAGAAAGGTACACATCCGTAAGTCTATCTCCGGTACTGCTCTCAGACCAAGAATGACTGTATCAAGAAGTAACCAGAATATGTATGTCCAGGTTATTGATGACACAGTTGGTCATACACTGGCTTCCGCTTCCACACTTGAGGCTGAATTCAAGGCTCTCAGAAATACAGTTGCCGATGCAGAGAAGCTCGGTGAGGCTGTAGGTAAGAGATGCTTAGAGAAGGGTATCAAGACAGTGGTTTTTGACAGAAATGGTTATCTTTACCATGGCATCGTCAAGAGCATCGCAGACGGCGCTAGAAAAGCTGGTTTGGAGTTCTAAGGGGTTACGGTATGGAAAGATCAAGAAAAGAAGAAGCCGTCAAGGTTGACGGATACGTAGAAAAGCTTGTCAAGCTCAACCGTGTAACAAAGGTTGTCAAGGGTGGTAAGAGATTCTCCTTTGCAGCACTTGTTGTTGTAGGTTATGGTGACGGCAGGGTTGGATACGGCTTTGGAAAGGCTAACGACGTTACAGATGCTATTAGAAAGGCAACTGAAAAGGCTAAGGCAGCCATCATCACTGTCCCTGTCAAGGGCACAACCATTCCTCACGACATCGTAGGAAACTTCAAGAGCGCTTCTGTTCTCCTGAAGCCGGCTGTTCCTGGAACAGGAGTCATCGCAGGTGGTGCTGTACGTCTCGTTTGTGATGCTGCAGGTATTAAGGACATCATCTCCAAGTCACTCGGCTCGAGAAACGGAATTAATACTGTAAAGGCTACCTTTGATGCTTTCGAGCACATCTACAATGCTGCAGATGTTGCAAAGAACAGAGGTAAGACTCTTAAGGAAATGTGGGGTTAATCATGGCTAAACAGATTAAGATTACACTTGTTAAAGGCGTAGCAGGAACACTTCCTGTCCAGAGAAAGACAGTCAAGGCTCTGGGACTGGGCAAGATTAATTCTAGCGTAGTACGTGAAGATAATCCTGTTAACCGTGGTATGGTCCGCACAGTTGAACACCTTGTAAAGGTTGAGGAGATTTGACATGGCAGAAATTATTAAGCCATATGGCGCAACAAAGGCTAAAGTGATTGTTGGTCGTGGTGCATCAAGCAAGGGTAGAGCCTGCGGACGCGGACACGATGGACAGAACAGCCGTTCAGGTGGTGGCGTAAGACTTGGTTTTGAAGGCGGTCAGATGCCTCTCTATAGACGTGTTGCAAGACGCGGCTTCTCGAACTACCCGTTCAAGGTTGAAAATCAGGCAGTCTCTCTTGCAACTCTTGATGCAGTTTATGAGGACGGACAGGTTGTTTCTAACGAAACTCTTCACGAACTCGGAGTAATCAAGGGTAAGAACACTACCGCTAAGATTCTCGCTTCTGGAGAAATCACCAAGAAATTGACAGTCGAGGGCGTAGCTCTCAGCGCAAAAGCAGCAGAGAAGATTACTGCTGCCGGTGGTAACGTCGTAGTTAAATAAGAGGGAGTTTTATGGCAAACACACTGGTAGAAATGTTCAGAATGAAGGATATCAAGAAAAAGGTCCTAATTACTTTCGGCCTTTTGATTGTAACAAGAATCGGAGCTTATCTTCCGATTCCCGGAGTTAATCCTGGAGTTGTTTACAACTACTACAGAATGTACTCTTCCTCCATCACTGAATACCTTAACTTTTTCTCCGGTGGTGCCTTCTCCAATTTCTCAATATTCATGTTGGGTGTAATGCCATACATCAGTACTGAAATTATCTTTCAGTTGCTGATGTTGGTAATCCCATCTCTCAAGAAGTTGGCTGAAGATCCACAGGGACAGAAGAAGATACAGCAATATACCCGCTATGCGACAGTCGTTGTATGTATAATCCAGTCACTCGCTGCATCTGTTTATGCTCAGTCCATCCCCGGCGCTCTTGCAGTTCCGGTAGGACTCTTCATTCCTCTTGCAATTCTCAGCTGTACAACAGGCTCAATGCTCTGCGTATGGCTTGGTGAAAAGATTACACAGTACGGTGTCGGTAACGGTATTTCATTACTCATCTTCGCTGGTATTGTTGCAAGAATTCCCAATGCTTTCTATACAATGGTTACCGGAATCATCGACAAGACGATCAACCCGGTTTCACTTGTTGTAGTTATCATAATGTTCTTCTTTGTTGTTGCTCTTGTTGTTTACGAAGAACAGGGCACAAGAAAGATTCCTGTAACATATGCAAAACGTGTTGTCGGAAGAAAGATGTATGGGTCGCAGAACACATATATCCCATTCAAGATTAACCCCTCGGGCGTTATTCCTGTAATCTTCGCGTCGACACTATTGCAAATCCCACTCATGCTAGGCAATACGAATATTGGCTGGATGGTGGCAGTGGCAAATTTCCTCAATCCGCAGAGGGCCCCATATCTAATCATCTACACCCTGCTGATTATAGGCTTTGCATTCTTCTATACCCAGATTAGTTTGAACCCAATCGAGATGGCAAAGAACATCAGGGATAACGGCGGTTCCATTCCGGGAATCAGAAATGAGAAACTCGAAGAGTATCTCACAAAGGTTCTCAATAGAATTGTCCTCCCAGGTGCTATCTTCCTCGCTTTCATTGCATTGATTCCTACTCTGGTTCAGTTGATCTTTGATCTTCCTTCTTCTGTCGCTATGCTGTTTGGCGGAACATCACTTATCATCCTTGTCGGTGTTGACCTCGACACAATGAGACAACTCGACGGCCTGATGAAGATGCATCACCATGACGGTTTTGTAGAGTCAAGAAAGAGAAAGTCAAAGAAAATCTAAAGGAGCTGTTTACTATGAAAGTAAGAGCAAGTGTCAAACCAATTTGTGACAAGTGTAAAGTTATTAGACGTGCCGGCGTTGTCCGCATCGTATGCGACAATCCGAAGCACAAGCAGAGACAGAAATAAGTAGGAGGCCAAAATGGCACGTATAGCAGGTGTTGACTTGCCGAACAAAGCAGTCAAGATCGCTCTGACATATATCTACGGAATCGGAAACAAGAGTGCGATGGATATCTGTCAGAAGACAAATATTAATCCGGATGTAAGAATCAATACACTCTCCCCCGACGAGATTGCAACACTCAGAAACGTTCTCGAGGAAGAGTACAAAATCGAAGGACATCTCAGAACAGAAGTCGCTCTCAACATAAAGAGACTGATGGACATCGGATGTTACAGAGGCCTTCGCCACAGAAAGAGTCTTCCGGTCAGAGGTCAGAGAACCAAGACCAATGCCCGCACAAGAAAGGGTAAGAAGAAGACTGTCGCTGGAAAGAAGAAATAAGGGGAAGTAAGGTAATATGGCTACTGCAAAGAAAAAAGTTAAGAAGAC
>CAVJEL010000181.1:0-8610 GCA_963648635.1 Ruminococcus intestinalis | reverse complement strand
TCGAGTCTTGGAACAGCAGGGGAGGTAGTGAACACTCTTGCTACCAACATCTCGACTATGGGCGTGGAACTTGGACTCATTGCTACTGCCATACAGTACGTTATGGAAGGATTCGGAGAGGCGATTAGCGCGTCTCTTGAGCTCCTCACCACATACATAATCGAGCCGATAAGGGAAGTGGGGAGAGTTCTTGGAACACTTATACTGCCTATCCTTGATGCACTCAACCCTATATTCGAGACACTGATGTATGCCATTAATCTTGTTACGAACTCTATCGGAAGCATGCTCCTTCCATTCTTTGAAGCACTGGGTAATTACTACAGTATTCTTGAGCCTATCATGGATGTGGTACTACAGGCGGCAAAGACGATATCGGGATTCCTGCAGAGTTTTGCTGTGGTCTTCTCGTCAATCCTACAGCCTGTGATGAACCTCATCGTGACAGTCTTGAAGATAAGTCTTTATCCTGTGCTGACGATAATATCGGGAGTGTTGGAAGCGCTCTCTCCGGTACTGAAGGTCTTTGCTAAGATATTCGTCACAGTCACGGGGACTATTGAGTACGTAGTGACAGTATTGCAGCACTGGGTGGCAGTAATATGCAACTGGCTTGCAGACCTCGAAATCTTCGGCTGGCATCCGTTCGGAGGACTCAGAATGGACGACCCTGGTAGTCCCGGGAAGTATTCCTCCTACATCAAGAACAAGTGGAGTGAAGTTGATAACGCTTTCGATAATCCCGAGACGATAACGGGGACAACGACAAACGCATCAACCACAACCGCTGTATCGAGTGCTTCTTATCAGGGGGCAACACAGGTGACGATAAACATCTATCAGGAAGCACCTGTAGTGGGAGACGGCGGTATGAGAAGGTTTGCTCAGATGATAAGAGAGGAGTTTGAAGTGCTAAACTATTACAATGTAACGATTTAAAAATCTCTTTACTTTATACTGGGGGGGGGTATACTTGGAGTGTAGGATATTTCCTACAAAGGGGAAAATAAATGAAAAGGAATCTTTTAGTTATTCTGGCATGTGTGCTAATAGCACTCTGCGTTATTTCATGTGACGATCCAAAGCATGAACACTCGTATGGCACTGAGTGGAAGTATAATGATACCACACACTGGCATGAATGCTCTTGTGGAGCAAAGAGCGAAGAAGCGAAGCATACTTTGGAATGGACAGAGTCAAAAGATGGAAGCAAGGACTATCAGAAATGTGAGGTCTGTGGATACAAGACTGAAGAAGTTGCTCATACCTATGGCGATTGGGAAAAAGCTGATGACAGCCACGTTAAGAGAACATGTGATAAGTGTAAACATGTAGATACAGCTGACGGTGTTGCTGTTGCAACTAAGGATGCATTTAATTCAGCACTTACCAATGCTACCGAAGGCAAAGAGGTTAAGATAGTTCTTACTGATAACATCGCCCTTGAAAACAATACTGTGGATACGGATGATATTAAAATCGAGAAGAAGAAAATCGAGATAGACTTCAACGGAAAAACATTGACAATTGGAAGACGTTTCCGTGTCAAAGATTCTACGCTTGTCTTATCTGGAAAAGGAACGCTGAAAGTCACAAATGATAATTCTGCAATCTGGGTATACGGCTCAACTACAGATAGTGATGATAAGAAAGAGTTTACAGTCCTGACTGTCGGAGAAATAACCATAGAAGGAAATGGAGGAATATCTACTGTATCTCTTTCTGATGATAGTGGTTATAACGCAGTAAAAGGAAATTGCTATGGTGTTGTTGTTAATCTGAACGGAACAACATTCAATACAAAATTCCGTGCCTTGTATGCAAATGGAATGATTGAGAATACGACAGGCAATGTTCCTGTATTCAATCTTGAAAATGTGAAAATTACTCAGGATGCTACAGGTGTTACTGTTAGTAAAGATAGTGATCCTGTTGGTATCTATGCTGCAGGATATGCGAAATGGAATATTGAAAATACAACAATAGAAAGTCAGTATTCAGCAATTGAGATAAGAGCAGGTGAGCTCAATATAAAGAGTGGTACATTCAAGTCTTCTGCTACTGAATTCAAGGTTGAAGCTAATGGAAATGGTTCGACATCAGAAGGTGCTGCGATTGCTGTTGCTCAGCATACAACAGGACTTCCTATTAAGGTTGAAATCAGCGGTGGAGAATTCTCCGGCTTCCATGCAATGACAGTAATGAACCCTCAAAGCAATAATGCAGAGAGCTGTAAAGAAGTTTCTGTAGAGGTTACAGGTGGTAAATTTACTGCTACAGATACAACAGTTGTCAATGTTGCAGATAGTTTTAAGTTATCTGACAATGCGAAGTACAACCCTGCTTCATTCAAGGTAACTGCAAAGACAACTACCTGATAAAGTAACTGTTAGTGGGTTATCTCTGGGGCTGTGGTTTCGACTGCAGCCCTTATCTATCACGGGTCACCTTCGGGTGGCCTTTTTTCACGTCTAAAAAGGAGTCTCTATGACAATTTCTAACCCAATTTTAACCCTCACCTTCTTAGGTGGGGATGTTTCTGTGTCTACGATAACGGTGACTAACGACGATATAGTGAAGGGAAGTATTACACATACCTTCCAGCTTTTCTCGTCTCTCAAGTCTTCCTCTCGGCAGTATAAACTCACCCTCAAGAGAAAGAGCAAGGCAGTGGAAAACATCATCCGCACAGAGGGTGATATCAAAGCAGTCCTCAAGGATGAAGGAGATATTCTCTTCTCCGGATACCTCTCCACAAACTACTCCTGGACTCTTTCTGACAGCGGTGAGCAGAATCTATCAATCACGATAGAGGACAACGGCTCGAAGCTCCTGGGGAAGCCATTCATCAAGACTGGTAAGCATCTCTTCAAGTGCTCAGCCTACAATGCCGTTACGGCAATATGCGAGAAGGCTGGGATTGAATTATCCTCTTCCGCTCCTGTCATTTCAACAGAGATAGTGAAAGTCGTCAGTGAAGGAGATACTTGTAAAGATATACTTTCAACAATGCTCTACGAGCTTGGATATGTCTACTACTTCGATAATGACGGAAAGCTGAATCTGTTTTCTTTTCTCTCGCTTCCGTCAACAGAAACACATGTTTTTGACGGCACATCTCTCATCATTAACGGTAGCAAGGCAGTAACCCTCTCTAAGAAGGTGAGACAGTATAAATCAGCTAAGGTGAAGTACACTGAACTTGGAAAAGCTGAGAACTATCTTGTCTACCGTAACACCACAGGTCAGGATGCATCTCATAAATACTGCAACCTCTCTCTTAAACCCAACGAGGCTTTTGACGGAGCGGAGATTTATACGATAGACCCGACTATTACCAGGACAGCAACTCTCACAGAAGCCGTTAACGCAGAAAGCGAGACAGATATTGTCGGTTCAAGGGACATCATCGCAATTGAGAACGTCTTCTCTCAAATCGAGAAGAACAGCAATATCTCGGCTTCTATCATCGGCACCGGTGGACCATACCTTAAGATAGAGGCGGAGAACAGGTCTTCTAACACCTATGCAATAACTCGTCTCGATGCATATGCAGACGTTGTCTACGAAAAAGCACAGGGGGTGGTAATCAGTGGAGAAAACAGTGACTCCTCAGATAACACTCTTGAAGAAGAGATGAGCTACATCCACGACAAAGATATGGTGGAGAAACATGCCAACCTCCTCACGTCCTACTACAAATACTCCGGTGCGACATATACCCTCTACTCAAGAGAAGACATAGACTGCGGTGAGGTTGTTAAAATCAATGACGATGTGTTTACAGGTCTCAGTGTACTTGTTCTCATCTATGCAAAGACTCTCACAGACTCCACGGGAGTTGTTGAATATAAAGCCGTAGGGTACTCGGAGTTCCAGCTCGATAAAACTACTGTCATCCAGCGCCAGCTATTTTCTCCCGTCAAAGACATGGGAGCCAAAGGTGATAAGGGAGATACTGGAGAGAAAGGTGATACCGGTGCAACTGGTGCAGATGGTACCAATATGACTGTCGCCGATTACGGCGGGTACAGGAATACACTTTCAGGTCTCAAGGCTATTGAAGGTAAGGTAAATGACTCGTGGACTCTGCGCTCCACGTTCACGGGGAAGGTCGGGGACGTCCTCTTGATGAAGTGTGTAATCACCGACCAGGATAATGCTACCTGTTACATCCCGTGTACCATCACATCGTTCAATGGCAAGGTAGTCTATGGTACGAACGGCTCTCTTATCTATGGACCGAAAGGTGATACCGGCGATAGCGGCAACAGCATAACCACGGCTGTTGAATATCTTCTTTCTACATCCCCGTCTTTAACAGAAGAAGAGCAGGCAGCACTGACGGGGTGGGTAGATTCGTCAACGCTCTCCTGGAGTTATGGCTACTACATCTATAAGCGCATCAAGAAGACTGTGGTGGAGACCGGAGCTGTTACGTACACCTATCAGGGAAGAGATACATCCCTCGAGGAGTATTACAAGAAGCTACTCTCATTCTCCATTTCTTCCGATACTGCCACATACTACAAAGATAGCCGTGCCAACGATAGTGACATGACCACAATCAGCATGAGAGTGAACGAGAGATATTATTCTCCCTCGTCTATTAACTGGACTCTCAACGGCTCGGGATTCACTCCCACTGAAGAAGGCGGTCTCTACACCTTTAAAGTCCCGAAGAAGAATCCTCTACAGAGCTACACTGTCATGGCTACCCCTGTAAAGAACGGAGTAGTTATCTCTGGCGTTTCATCCTTCCTTACCTTCAACAGTGTCGATACAACTGAAAGCTATAAGTTCTTCGGTGTTGTCTCAATGCTTTCTGATGTAGGTGGTGGAGAAGTTCTCCTTGACGGAGACTCGTGTTTTCTCAATCAGGATGACGGAACAGCACAGGGTAACAGAATCTACGTCTATCAGTCCGGCTCATGGGTTGAGTTCAACTCTTCCACTATCAGCGATGATATCAAAAACGAGATTCTAGCCAAAGCCCAGAAGGCAGCATTCGAGTATGCAGAGGATAATGAACTCTCCACAGATTACGGATACTTCCAAACTCTTGTAGCGAAGTACATCTATGCAAGAAACATCGGGGTCGAGGACCTCAGAATCACGGACGGCGGTGTTATTAGATCCGGAGGCTATAACGCTGACGGCACTAATCCTACAGGTAAGGGTGGTATCTACATCAGTTCAGACGGAACGGTGAAGATGGAAGACGCCGATGTGAGTGGTTCATTTTCGAACTCCAAGATAAATGCTAATGAGATACAGACAATCCTATGGAGTAAGGCATTCCCGTTTCTCTACCAGGACGGAGAGAGAAACTCTATAGATGAGCTGTACTCAAAGCCAGCGTTCCTCAAGACAGTGTTCCCGTCTCTTGTTGGAAACAGCACAGATATGTTTATCCACACAAAGGCCCTCTTCCACACTAACACATACGCCTATCCGATATTCGTCTACAATGCATCGGGGAGTGTAATAACAGCTATTACAGCAGGAGTGTATCTGAAGTATGGCTATGCGAATAAGGTTCTCTATAATGGGGCGTACTATAACGATGTTTACATTATCGTGGTATCGAAGAGTGCAATTGATGAATCCTCTCTCAAGAGCCTCAGCTATTTTACGAACACCACATTCTACTTCGACACATCTCCTATCATCAGTAACTTCGGTGATGGTGGAGTCATCTCCGCTCCCGATAACAGAGGTGTAAACAGAGTAGCGGAATCTGTTCTTTATGCCCCCAAGAGCTTTTATTCTGTCGGCGTTCATGCTGATTCACTACCATGCATACTTGTAGAAGATGTAGTCTATGAGTGTACAGAGTCATTTGTCCTGAAGGCGTTAGACTTATCTACAGTTGGAAGAGACAGCCCATACGTAGAAGAGGTGACCTCTGATAAGACTCTCGGTAAATATGTGCGACTCTCCAAGAAGGACGGCATTCTGTACTATCAGTTCAGCACCGATAAGACAACATGGACGAATCTCAATGATTCATTCTACTTCTCAAGTATAACGGTAGCTGCTAACAGTGGTACTGCCACAATTACAGGGAAGTTTAACTTCTTGCAGCTTGCAAGTGCTGAGATAAGAGACCTCAGGAAAGCCAACAATGTCTTTGATGAGACAGGAAAACTCACTGTTTATTCCTTGTACTCGTATAGGCTCTATGCTCATGCCATGAGAGTGGCAACCGAGATATTTACTAATTACCTCCAGACGACAATGGCTAACATAGCGAGGCTAACAGTACAGGAAGTCTTGGCAGATATTATGCGAACTAACACGATTATGCCACTCATCGCTGACGGGTCGAATATCGGGAGTAACACTAACAAGTTTGAGAACATCTATGCCAAGACCTTCAACGGTAATGCTACATCAGCTACCACCGCAACTCATGCAACAACGAGTGGTGACGGAACGGTGAAGATCTATGGAGAGATAAATAACGAGGTGAACTTCGGAGGCAGTAACAGTTCTGACACTATCTATTTCGGCTACAGAGCAAAAGACTCAAGGGCGATTCCGAGTACGTTTGTATTTGGTGGTAGTTCTGGAACGGCAACGATAAAGGCCGGAGCAGTATGGGGAGCAGTGGCGAATTAGTATGGCATTTACACAAGGACAGATAATAACGGCGAGTGAACTCAACAGTATTAATAGCGGAGCATGTCTCACAACCACATGCCCGTCATACGGAGCAACGCAGACTAAGACGTGGTATTCACATCGGCCGAGCGGAGCACTGCTTTGTTCTCTGAGAATAGACTGTGGGTGGTTCGGAGGAGTTCATCTCACCGTACAGAAACTCGATGCAAGTGGCAGTGTTATAAGCACTTTATACGATGCTGAGCATAGCTGGTCCTCTCATCTGACGGTAACTGTAAACAGTACAGGACCCGGGTGGTACAAGATGTACACCAATGCTGCGTGGATAGATGCTACCACGTGGTATTTCTACTATGGACAGACAGACTGTCAGAAGGGGAATAAGCTGACGCTCTATCAAGACCCATCACAGGGTGGAAATAGACTCGCAGGAACAAAACTAACGGTGAGTAACCTTAATTCTGGGTTAGCCGGAACAATATAGGAGATAAATATGACAGTAACAATTAAGACAAAGACACTTGAGATTGAAAGAGATCTTCTGAGGTATGCCCTTTCTACGGACACGATAAACGTATCGCTATCAGGAGGGAGACTCGAGAAGACTCCGAAGAATGGCGATATAGCTACAGTTGAGATTACGGACGAAGTAAACGGCAACGTAACACTGACGACACAATTTGTATCGTACAACTTCATCGTGTATGAGAATCCGCAGAGCGGGGAGGTGAGTGTGATAGGGGATAACACGCTTCTCTTCAGGATTCTGGACTTATAAGGGACGGCAGGGCTTAACGGCTCTGCCTCATTTTTATTGCTCCTGCGCTTCATAAACTCCGAAGGCTAAATTCTCGAGCCACTTAACTGGAGCTTTCTCGAGAAGACTTTTTTCCGGTATTCCACCTTCTACAGTATACGCCTTATACGTATCGCCCTTGCTCGTGTGCCACTCCGTGTAGTAGCCGCACTTGTCTTCTCCAATTTCGAGGAAATAGACTTTGTCCTGTCCGTCGAGCTTGAAGACAGATGAGAGTATTTCAATCTTCTCTCTTTCTTCGTCCGATACTTTCTCGTCGTTCTGTTTCTCTTTCAAAACCTCTGCGATTTTCTTCGCCTGGAATAACAGTTCATCTGTGTCCCAATTATTGTAATCAAATATCATATGATTACCTCCTTGGAGTAATGTAGCATGGAATAGTGTGTTTTTATGGTTTTTGAGCTATAATATAGATAGAGGTTCTTGATGTTTTTGAAGAAGATATCGCTTGACGTAAGTATACTATTTCTCACCATTCTCCTTGCTCTAACGGGCTGCGCTACCACCACAGTCCCTGAGATTATCGTTCAGCAGGAGACAGTGGTTGTAACAACCTCCCCCAGGAACGCCGAAGATTATCCCTCTACTCAGTCTATCCCCGGAGTCACAGCCACTCATGGTGTAGTTGTCACAGAGCGTCTTCTCGGTCTTGAGATTCCCTCATACATCGAGAATCATCCTGTGGTGGCTAAGCTCGGATACTCCCTCAGCTACAACACAGACTACGTGCAGCCGGACTGGGTGGCATATGTACTTACCAAAGATGAAGTAGAAAGCGAATCTGTCGGGAGAAGTGATAAGTTCTACGAAGAGACAGATGTGATACCGCACTCCGCACTTTTCTCGGACTATAAGAAGAGCGGGTACGATAGAGGACACCTCTTGAGTTCTGCTAATAGAAATTTCTCCGAAGACTTCAACCAGAGCACGTTCTCGCTACTCAATATGTCCCCACAGCTCCACCGCTTCAACGCGGGACTCTTTCTTAAGGCAGAGAAGGCCGAGAGGGAGACAGCGAGTATGTATGATGTTGTGTTTATCGTCAGTGGCCCTGTTTTTTCAGATGATATGGCCACGATAGGAGAAAGCGAAATCGCAGTACCCGAGGAGTTCTACAAAGTCCTTCTTGTTCAGGACGAGAACGACGAGTGGCATGCCATAGGACT
>CAVJEL010000180.1:4666-8831 GCA_963648635.1 Ruminococcus intestinalis | reverse complement strand
CGGTCTCCGAGTGGGATTCTATCGGGATGAAGGAACTCCCCAAATTGAGCTATTGTCTCAAGCACTGTACATGTGCAGTCGCTCTTATTGAGGTACACGCAGTCATCACAACTTCCGTTCTCTCCAAAACACTTCATGTGTAATGCGAGTAAGATTACGGGCACGCTACACTTTGCAATTTGCTTTGCTCTCTCGATATCAACACTGGTCATCTCATACCTCCCTGTAGTAGATAACATACGTCCCGCCACCTCGGCGGTTTATCTCTGGTCTTGTGAAAAGTTCATTGAAGTTACTCAATAAACACCGTCTTGCTTTTCGTTCACTGACACGGGAGTCTAAAACCCCTCTATACCATGTGCCATTCTTGAAGGTAACTTTAATCACCCACACTTATGTTCCCTCCTCTGAAGGATTCTGCAGTTATGCAGATAATCCTCGAACTCCTAGCGTTAATCCTGTCCACTGTCTTGAAGTCAATACCCCTCTGCTTATTGAGGTCTTCGGGGGAATAGTTGGAAGTGAAGAGTGTACACAGCCCATCTCTGTTACGCCTCTCAATTAGGTCATACAGAATTCCATTCCTCCACTCGGCATAAGCATTGTTGTTGGACAGGTTACTTACTCCGATATCGTCAAGGATCAATACATCCACTGTCTTGAAGAGGGAGTATGTAAACCATCCATTTTCGTCAATGTATGTTCTTGTATCCTTTGCAAACTTGATAAGGTCTGCTTCATTAACGAACACACACTTAATGTTCTTTTCTATAAGCCCGTTTCTCAAACAAGCCATGAGAGTAGACTTACCTGTTCCGGCATTCTTGGAATACAGATACATTCCCAGTCCTCTTTTAAGGATTGAAGTATCTATGTTCTCTACATACTTCTCACAGGAGACAAGAGCGTTCTGGTAAGTAGTGTTGCTGTTCGGTAGTTTCTCAAGGTCTGAGAAGTGAAGGTTACAATACGTCTTACCTACAAGGTCTTTGAGGAAGTTACAGTCATAGATCCTTCTGAATTCCTTCGAACTCTCTTCGAAGGCTTTCTTTCTGATAGCTTCTCTCTCGCACTCGCAGTTACCAGCTCCGTCATTGTGTTGTGGCATCCAGATCCATTCATTGTAGAGCTGTGAGAATCTCTTAGTTCTCTTGAGTTCTCCACACTTAGAGCAGATGATAGTCTCTCCTACTATCTGTTCATTAGGCTTGAGAACATAGTTGTCCACGCTGATGGTGTTTGGTGTCTTCATGAATTCTCCGAAAACGTTTGCGAAATTGTCCATATTGTCTCCTTTAGTCCCACATATGTTCTGGGTCATCGTAAGTGTTATCTCTGTTAAGATTCGGGTTAGAGTAAACTGTTGTGCTTGTCATAGACTGCTGAAGGTAGCTTTCAAACTTAGGGCTGAAGAGTGTTTCAGGTCTTAGATAGATAGCCATGTTGGTATTAGCCCACTGACTAACTTTGTAATCTATAACCTTCTTGAAGTCCTCAACATTGAATCCTTCATTAAGTCTTGCACCGATACATCTCTTAGTCTTATCAGTTGTACTCCTGTAAGAAGTTCTTGCTTTGAGGTTCAAATAGTCCACAATTTCCGAAACTTCTTTAGATATAGATACTGAACGTAGTGAAGTAGATATATCTTTCTTATTATTATTCCCAGTATATATACTATTACTATTATTACTGGTACCAATTTTTGGTAGGGGGGTGCTACCAATTTCTGGTATACCCCCATCCAAATTTTGGTAGGGGGTACCAATTCTTGGTATCCTAGTCTGATTGACTTTGTAGCGGTTGAATGTTACACCATTAATGTTTTCGGTTATCTTCTCTATGAGCCCTTTTTCGGTTAGGTTATTCAAAGCGTTGATAGCCGTATTTTTTGAACAATTGATAGTGTCCATTAGATACTTTGAAGAGCCTTTATATTCTGTCTCTCCGTCCTGTGTAAAGCCATAGACGATAGCATAAGTAAGAAGTTCTGTACCTGATAAGCCCAGTTGATTCGCCATCCAGCCTGTGACTGTAAAATAGTTTTCGTCTTTCATACTTGCTCCCTTATACACATGCTCGGCTTATCTCTTCAAAATTGATGGTATAAGCCCCGTCATCAAACTTGATCCAATTGTCTTCCAATAGCTCTCTCAAGAAGTGCCTTGTTACAGACAAAACTGTTTCGGGATAGAACACGTGAAGAATCTCATAGATTGTCTTCTCGTCCGCTTTAGTTCCCTCTTCCTCAAGGCTGTTAATGATTGCATACACCATTAACTTCCTACCCTTCAGACACAAATGAGACTTCATCCATTCTTTGATAGTGATATCAGTCATCCTCTTCCTCCTCGTCATCGACTACCATGTATGAGTAAGCATGGTCGTTGGACAGCCCAAAATGCTGTTTCTTCAGCTTGCCTTCTTCGACAAGTTTCTCTGTTGCCCACCTTGCTTTCCCTTCTGAGATACCTAAATCATCACCAACCATTTTCATTGAGATGCACACCCACACCGGTCTCCCTCTGTATGAATGTCTGATTGTCTCTCTTTCAAAGAAGGCTAATACCTTCACTTTTGTTTCACTAACTTCACTCAACAAATCTGTACTCCTTAAATGCTTTATCTGTCAGACGGCATATACAGTGCTTGTATTTGCCTCTGTACAACCGTCTTTCTTCAACTGTTATGTACCCTTTACTTTCAAGGTCTTTCATTGCCTTTCTGTAGGTCTCCCTGTTATACATGGGGTACAACCTCTGAATGTTTGTATGGGTGAACATCCTCATTGGGTAGTTCTCCAATTCAAACCTTCTCAAAATGGAGAGAAACAGGGCTTCGATCACCCCGTTTTTCTCTGCAAACTCAAGGTCTATCGTTATCGTTAACACTGATAACCGCTCCTACAAGTTCCTCCATAACCATCACATGCCGTGCTAGCCTTATGGTCTGGAAGGCTAATACCAATACTCCGATTGTCAGAAGTATGCATGCTCCCAAAATAAAATGCTCAAGTGTCATTTTTCCTCCATCTTTGCTTTGAGTTCTTCAAAACATTTCGTTGCTATCACGAAAGCCCTGTGGTCTATCACTTTGACCGCTCCGGCTGTCCAACCATACAATGCGGTTAATACCAAAAGCCATATTAGGTATGACATTCCAACTCCTTTACTCTCTCTTTGAATTCGTTGTACCGCTCTTGCCAATACACTCTTCCTTTCTTTCCTGTAGCTTTAAAGAGGTCTTCGGGGGAGAGTTTAGCCTTTGCATCCTCGTCACCCTTTGCAGCCATCATCATGTTTTCAAGTCTTTCAACCCGTTCAACACCGATACGTCTTGTGAGGTTTATCCGGTACATTGTTACGTTCCCAGACTTGTAACAGTTGCAACTCTCACACTGTGGCCATACGTTATCCGGTTCGATACAGGTAGCCTCGACAGTTCGGGAGATATAATGACCTCCCTGGCTGTCTTTCCAGTGCATGAGCTTTCCACAAGTGATACACCTTTCAAGGCCATCAGAATTAGCCTCCTCCAGTCTTCTCATTCTCTGGAAGACTGTGAGGCATCTTTTCTTAATGTTGGCCGGAATAGGCTTTGACTTCTTCACCTTAGAACGGGATGTCGTCATTGCTGAAATCCTCCTGTGGATTAGTCTTCTGCTGTTGCACAGGGGCAGGCTGTGCTGTCTGTGAGGAAGTAGGGAGAAGAATGGGCTCGACCCACACCACGTCAATGTCCTTGTAGTTCCCACCGCTCTGGCTCTGTTTAAGTTTGATGTCCGCTCCTACTTGATAGACCCCCTTCTCCGTGATATTGAAGTCCCCAAAGCCTGACATAGGAAGGGTTTCATCATAGTTAACCCACTGCCCGTTCTGGTCTTTTCTTTGCTTGACCCTTGTAAGGCTGAAGGTAGTCCTTGTCCATTCTCTTCCACTCTGTGAAACACCGCTCTTCTTTTCGACGTTAAATATACGTCCGGCTAATACCATGTCTGTCATTGTTCACTCCTTATGTAATGACCGTTGTCTTCTGCATACTCATAAAGTGCATCTATGAGTATTTCCATTTGTTCGATAGTCGCTTCACTTGATGGTTTAGGTATGATTTCTCCGTCTACCACGTCATACGGATAACCACGCATTGTAGCGACACTTTTCACTTC
>CAVJEL010000180.1:0-4393 GCA_963648635.1 Ruminococcus intestinalis | reverse complement strand
ACCTTATCTACTTGTTCTTGAGTGAACTGTAGCGGGCTGATAACTTCTCCAAAGTTCTCTGTCATCCATTTCTTGGCATTCTCAACAGCACCCTTATTCCTGTCAGAATTGCCGTCCTCTTTGTGGTAGCCATAGAAAGCTATCAGAGAAAGATATGCTTCCTTGCTCTTAGGGGAGAATGTAGGCTGTGCCTGTTGCTGTAGTTGCTGTTTCCACTCTCCGACCTGTTTGCCATCGTTCGACTGCTGTTCAATTATGTCATGTTCTGCAATCCCGAAAGTGCTTGTGAATAAGTACCTTCTCAGGTATGTCTGCATACCGCCGAGGTTCTGTATAGGACTTGCACCTTTGATACCACAGTCAACAACAGGGGAACATACTTCAACAATGTCTTTCGGGTCTTCAACATTGGTAATCCTCAAGACTGCCTTGTCTGTGTACCAAAAGAACATTGTGTTGATTCCTTCCTTATCGCAGAGGTCTTCAAGAGCGTTTTCAAAGTCATTGAGTTCCATGTACTCATACTTTGAAAAGCTGTTCTTTCCGCTCTTCTTGAGGGAGGTATTTCTTAACCCCCTCTTCACCGCATTGATCCTTAACCAAACATTTCTCTCGCTCATACACTTGCTCCTTTATCGCTGTATGTCTTAGGACTGGAATTCTCCCACTCCTCAATAGCTTCCTTGCCCTGTTCGCACCACGGTCTCGCATCACACCAATCGCAACACTTAACAGGCTGTGAGGGACGTTCATAAATCATGTAGCCCTTACCTATCCAACCTTTGCCCTGTAGGTATGCTGTAGCTTCAGCAACTGAAGAGCATACTTTAGCGGCTGTCTTGTTCTCCGGTTTTTTGACTGCAAATGAGGGAGGATTCTGCCACATTTCATCGGGAGTACACGGACGGGGCTCATCACCCATCATCACATTGTTTACAATCTCTGTAAGCTTGGCTGTGTACTCCTCGATTACCTTCTGCTCGTACTCTCTATCAGAGAAGTCATATGCAATCTTCTGGACTCTCAATCTCTCTGGATTCTCAATATCGTAGTCTCTTTGAGTGAGGTCTTTCGGGAAGGCATAGATAGTGCCGTCAACAGGCCGACTCATACCCGCTTTTTCAAGTAACCACGCATAGAGGAATAGCTGTTTCTTCCAGTCCTCTTCTTCTCCAGAACGTGCTTTGTCACACTTAGCAAGCTTGCACATTTTCCAGTCAATGATATGGTTTCCTTTTTCATCGTGATAAACGAGGTCAACAGCACCTGAGATATAAACAGTGATAGTTCCAAAGGCGGTCTCCAGATTCACAGGAGCTTTGAATCTCTGCTCTGTAAGACAGTTCACGTCTTCTTGACTGACTATCAAAGATTCGATAGCCTTATGCCATGCCGTCCCCAAAACGGCGTCAATAATATCTTGGATGTCCTTCTCTACTTCATCTCTGTGCAAGCGGTTGAGAAGGACTTCCTTCGGGCCTTTCAAAAGCTCTGTGACAAAGTAAGTTCCATCCTCTGGAGCGGGATGATTCCCATACAGGGCTTCAATAGCATCGGCAAGTGGTTTTGCTATTCCTGTTTTGTTAGTCAACTTCATTTAACGTCTCCTTATACATTTTCTTCCGCTCTCGAAGAGGGATACTTAACCATGCCTTAACCTCCGAGCGTGTCCACGGCTTATTCCCGTTAGACGCTTTCTCAATTTCGAAATTTGGAAAAGCGTAGACAGCAGAGGGGTTGGACTTGTAAAGGTTATTCATATTCACCGAGCCATCGGAAAATCTGTAACCTAGCATTTCTGCTATCTCATACCTTCCACATGGTTCTTTTTCTGCATCCGGCTTATAGACATAAGTCTTGCCGTCAATAACCACGTTTTTGTCATTGATTTCTATCGTCATATCCTTTTACCCTTTTTCCATATTATACCCGATTATTGTATTTTAGTCAATATTTTATTGTATAAAATGCAATTTTAGTATTGTATCAAAAACAATAATTATTGCTTTAAGTAGATACATGGGAAGAAATTACCTATAATTTTATTGCCGTGTCTGTTGCTTTTGCGGGGCTTATCCCTTAAACTGTCTGCATGGATAAGGATGAGATAGTTAAGACATTCTGGTACAGGGTCGGGTTAAGACAGTACGAACTTAACCTAACTGCTACAAGGATACAGGAAGAGACTAAAGAAAGAACCGGTAAAGTTTACCGGCTCATTGAATCAAAGTGTCGTAATGTTCTTCCCGATACTTATACTGTTTGTGTCTTAGCAGATATCCTCAAGACTACCACCGACTATCTACTAGGGTTTGTCGACAATAGTGGAGCAACCACGGCTACTGAAACAAAAATCCTCACTTGTTATCGTGAGGATCATCGTTTCAAAGTAATTGTAGATAACTTACTTGACTTCAAGTCCAACTAGCTACAATCTCATACCCGTCAGAGAGGTCTGCATAGTTCCCTTCTCTACTCTGCCTACAGAGGATAACGGATATTCTGTGCCTTTTCTTGTCACTCTCTGAAAGCTGTTTCCACATAGCCTCCGCTTTCTCGATAGCATCCGGCATCTGGAATCCACAGTCTTCATCGTCTGCTTGAATCACCTTCCCAGATGGCGAAAGTGTCTCATTGAGGATATACAGTCTCGGGATTCTGTCTTCCTTCTCACACTCTGCTACAAGTTTGCCGTTCATTTTGATATCAACTGTTCTTGTTCCGTCTGTAAATTTCATGCTTCTTCCTCCTCGACCCATTCTTTATCAAACCAATCTTTCCAACTCTGCAAGTCTCTGTAGTTGCCCTCGGCATCCTTTCCGACACCGAGAGAAACATACTTCTCATTGTTCAACTTTTCTTCCGAAAAGTCATAGTTTTCGATAGCTTCTTGAAGTGAAGAATAAGCCTTCACTTTTGTTCCGTTACAATCCGTAAGTCTCATATTAGTCCTCCGTCTATGATTATAGTGTCTACAATCTTTTTTGTCTTCTCTTTTCCTTCGAGCCCGGCTGATACCGCATCAAGCAGTCTTTCATATTTTCTGGGCACTCTACCAATTTTCTTACTACCACGGTATGCAGTAATCCAGTGTCTTCCGATACCATACCACATACCATCACAAATGAACTCACAATCTCTCATGAATTCCTCCTTAATAATTGAACTCAAAACCAGCCCCCCTGAACTCTATTGAGAATTCTCCAATAGTAAGGGCGAATAAATCCCACGTAAATTCAATGACATCATAGTCATTGCATCCACTGAGATCCAAATACTCATCATCTTCACAAAACTCATGAGAAACATGATAGTGTTCATACTGTGCACCATCGGGAATAGTAATCTTGCCATCTCTAGGGTAAACAGTGAGATTGTCCACAACAATGTCGGAGTCATAAGATTTGTAATCTGCTAAATAGCTATCACTAATCTTATTGACCAATTGTTTAAGGTCTTCATAGTTTCTCTTGCTGACTCTGCCAGTCTTTGTGATTTCTCTCTGTATCATATCTTCCTCCTTAATGATTCCATGTATACCCGTTCGGGTCATAACAAACACCTAAAAACAGTGAAGAGTAAACATAGTCTACAAACCCTGCTGTTAGCCTCTTGGGGTTATCCCGCAAAGAGTAGTAGATGTCCTCAAGTTCCTCATAGTGAGGGAGGATTCTCACCCTCCCTAGCATTTTCTTCCCTCTCCATATTGAGAGGTACTTTCTTCCCCACTTGAAAGAGAGTCCATAGTAAAGCTCTTTGCATTTAAGCATTCTTCACCTCCTGTACTTTGCGACTCATAATCCATTCACCAAACGGTGTGTCGGGTTCACCGATACTAACACAGTCATCCGAGTAAAACTCTTCTTCTGTCAGAACGTCACCATAGTCTTCCACGAAGTCTTCATAGGTGTCGTAGTCGCAAGTGGAATACTCGGAATAGTCAAAGTGTTCCTCGAGCTCCATATCACCCGCGGGGCTGATACCAAAGTGTTGTCCTACATTACAACCAGACTCTCTACCCAGTATCTCAATATAGATACCATACCTCTTAACAAGGTCTTGAATAGATACAAGAGTAGGATACTGTTTTCTGTCCTCCTCGGTGATACGCCAGTCCATCATCTCTTCTGCATCCCACTTGCACCAACCACTCGCATAGAGTATGTCATCATTGATACGTGTTGTTGCATCAAAGAGGGGGAGCCATGCTTTTTCTCTGTGCCACCCCCCATTCGTCAGAATCTCCTCACACTCACGCATGTCATCCATTGTTTTGAATCCTCTTGCTTCAAGTGTTATGTCACACATATTCGCCATTGTGTCTCTCCTCGTAACGATACTCGATATGGTTCATATCGATTTCATATGTCTTGCCCTGTTTGCCGTACTTGTC
>CAVJEL010000179.1:0-9084 GCA_963648635.1 Ruminococcus intestinalis | reverse complement strand
TGAACATACAATAAATCTATTGTAGAGTATTCAACATTTTTACCAGGAACGGGGCACAATACAAATTTTTATTTCCTTTAAATACAACAACTTGCAAAAATCTCAAAATGAAAATTATTGTTTAGAATGGATATTGTATTGCTTTTAGTCATTGCGTACCATACAATAGAGTTATGGAAAATACTAGGTTTAGAGCAAATGGAGTTGGAAAGGCTATCCTCTATCTTAATGAAGAGGGTAAGTGGAAATCGACAGGGAAGAAAACATTCGGTGAAGCTAGGGACTGGTACTACAATCAGAAGCCGAAAGACGAACTGACGTTCCGTATTTTTGCTGAAAATATCTTCACAGATGAATCGGACGGCTCATACCGGCAATTGCAGATTCTAACAGGAAGACATACAAGAAATGCTTGGTGGCATGCTAATGCACTTCACCTTAAAGGTTATCTTATGCCATTCTTTGGCGACATCCCAATGTATAAGATAAACACTAAGATGATTCAATCATGGTATTTGACATTCAAGGGGAAGAACAAAACCAATTTGAATGCTCAATCAAAGAGAAAGATTCTTGACTGTCTATCTGAGATTATGGGATATGCCGTCTATTCTGGAGTAATAGATGTAAACCCTGTTAAGGCTGTTATTAAAATGAAAGTAACAGATGTAGGTAGAGAGCCGTACACGCCAGAGGAATTAGCCCGCATGTTCCCAGAGAATGACATTGAGCTGATTAGTATTTGGGGAGACTTAAAATGGGCAACATTTTTCATGATTATGAGGGATACCGGATGGAGACCGGGGGAGATATTAGCTCTCACAAGCGAAGGGTACATTGAAGAGTTGAACGGGGTTTATACCACACAATCAGTTAACTCTTTTGATAAGGCAGTACAGGACTCTGTTAAGACCTCAGATAGGGGGTATAAGTACAGAATAGGTATCCTTTCAGAACAGACGGGAGGACTTTTGAGGATGCTTATAAATCAGACAGAAGATAAAGACTTGCTGTTTCGCTCTTATAAAGGTGAAATTCTGATATCAGACTGTGCAAGGATAATATTCAAAAGGCGTATGGCATTATTAGGAATTGATACAACCAATAGACCGCCATACGCCCTTCGGACAACATTCATGACTAATGTAGCAAAGACTATGAACAGAGAGCAAGTAGAAGAGTTGATGGGACACAGGCAATGGAGAGCTTGCTATGACAAACGTACAGCAGAAGACGTACTAGCAAAGATTATAAAATCGCAATCGGCAAGTTCACTGTAGCACTTACATAAAATGTCTGTTCAAAATCTTCATATGGGACTACTAACGTTCTGCCGTTAACATAGGTATCAACCGCATTTTTCAGTCCCTGTCCACGCCAAGAGAGGGTGGAGAATATATTATCCTCTTCCTCTCCTTTGTATTCATCAGCACCCTTGTATAGTTTAGCTGTGATAGTAGCCGGCTTCCCCCATTCAAGAAAGTAGTCTGATGTTTCAAGTCTCAAGCTATACGACTGTATCTTATAAGCCAGAGCAGAGTAAGTTTGAGAGATGAAATTGAATCTCATGTTGAACTCTTCAATGGCTGCCTGTAGTCCATCCGGAGCTGAACTTGAGGAGTTCATATCGGCAAAGACATTCTGTAGTATACTGGCAAGATTGGAGTAGGCTATTCTCAATTCGTCCATTCCCTCAATGTCTAACAGCCCTTCTGCTTCAAGAGTGTTGTAGATTCTTACATATGAACTCTCCATTGTCTCCCATCTGGATTTCAGAGATATCTTTTCAGAAGGTGAAAGAATATTGTCGTTCAACATAGATTCAACCTCTTTGATGTTGAACCTGTTGTTAAGCTCTGCATAAGAGGTTAGGGCACTTGCTAACCTCTTCTTTGCAGATATCGAATCAGTACCAATCTGGACAAACTTCTTAGCTGTTACAACGTCATTCTGTAAAGTGATTCTATTACTCATTTCTCACTCCTATCAGTGAACTCTCCCCACTTTGTATTATAGGCATACACCGGGTTACCTTCTCTGAAAGCTCTGTAAATGCTTCTTGCTTCAGTTCCTGCAAATCCCGCACCGGGCATGATATCTGTTACAAGATACGACCAAGCGTTAGCAAGCTGATGTTCACTTCTGTCATCCTTATCCTTACCGATAACCTTCACGAGATTTTCAATGTCAGTCCTAAGGTTAGTCTCTCCATAGTTCTCTTCTCCGATAACGCTATCCAATAACGGGAATAGATCCATAACGCCCTGTTCAATTGAGTAGAATGTATTTCTGATGAGATGTACCTTTGCTTCATCATCGTCATCATCCTTGCTCTTTCTCACGAGCTTTCCAGTTATAAGCCCGTTGAGTACGAATGTCAGAACAGAGATGCCAAGCACCTTTGCAAGATACTCTGCTCCTTTAATATCCATGTCTCTGAATGACCCTATGATACCATTGAGCATCTTTGTTGTCTGGTTAGTGAAGAGCAATGCACTTCTTACCCACGGGTTTTTATTGGAGTACATAACAGCGTTATCTTTTGCACTCTGAACCGGGCTGATATCCATAACTCTCTGAGTGGCTTCATTTGCACATAATGTGTTGAACTCTTCTACAGATAAGGAATTATTTAAACCCTTCTCTATGTTTTCTTGTCTTACTCCTTCATAGTAAGCATACCACATGGCATTAGCCATATATGTATCCGTCTTCTCAAGTAACCACAGTCCTGTATTCTGCGCTTGATTAATGAACTTCTCTACGCTAAGACCTAGATTTTTGAATCTTGTAGACTGGGAGAGGAATGTACCAATGTTCTTACTCTGTCTTATAGCAGAGAGTGCGGAATTAGCCCTCTCTTCCATCTGAGGAGAGTATTTGTAAACTTCCTTATCTGAGAAGGCTCTCCACATAGCAGAAACCAAACCTTTAAGTCCTATATGCTTATCTTTGAGACACCAGAGCATTGTAGGAATCTGCTGTGCAACTGTCGTCAGTCTGAATGCCATAGCGGCAGCGGCTGTGTTGCTTGTAAGGAATCTGACCGTCTCATCAATAGCGGAGGCTGATACCGTCTTCTGGCTGTTTCCAAGAGCGTTTACATATTTACCCAAAGATACTAATTGCTGATTACCGCCATTCCTTCCATAGTATGTTCTCATAGCTGACTGGAACTCTTCGTTATTCAAGAGACCTTTGAGTTCATAGATAGGTTTACCCATGCCAATGTAGTATTCCTGTCTGTAGATAGCATTAAACATTCTATCCATGATTTTGAGATTAAGGGCACTGTTGCCTATTCTCTCTTTTGTCATAGAGGCATTAGCCTTCGCGTTCTTTGCAAGGTGTTTGACTTCAGCTTCTCCGACTTCGTTGTACTTAGCCAAGAGTCCTGTGTCGATATCAGCCCCATATTCATAGAATGCGTCTTCATCTACAGTGAAAGCGAAATAATTCTTAATCGGGTCAAGCCACACATTCCCATCCGAGAGGTAGTATTTTACGTCCCTAATCTTATCAAAGTTCTCGCTTGCAATAGATGAGAGGTCATCTGCAAATTTCTTGAGCGGGGCAAATTCCGAGTTATTCTCAAACTGTTTGACAACCCAGATGATATTCCCGATTGAAAGGTTGTTTGTCTTTGAACCGGTTGGTAAAGCGTTTCCGTCTTTGTCGAAGCCCGGAGTGTACACAAGCCTATCAATACCACCTTCTTGACGGGCGTACATGTAGATAGCCAGGAGTTCCTGTGTGGTATACTTAGCAACATTAGCATTAGGTCTTGTGCCAAGCTCCTGTTCTGCCATTTTGATTCTTCTCTTGAGAATTTCCATCTTCTCAGAGCGAGATGCTTGACTATCATAGTCTCTGCTGAGAAGGTCTTGAGTAGCTGTAATCCTATTCTCAAGTTTCTTGATTCTTGCCTGTTTCTCTTTCTCGTCAATCGTTGTGAGAGTCTTAGTCTTCTCAATACCGACCTGTGCGTTGTAGATAATATTTCTTCTGAGGTCTATCTGCCTGTTCTTGTTGCCAAACTTTTCAAAGGTCGAATCGAGCTTATCCCTTAGTTTAAAGAGTTTAATCTGTTTCTTTCCCCACCATCTGGCAACTTCACGCATTGCAGAATCATTGTTTTCATCCACAAAGACTGTTCTCTTCTTTCTATTGAGGTGGTCATACTCTGAGATTGTATACCCAGTAGCTTGCATATCATCTTGAGTAAATGTATCTTCACCAAGGGTAGTCTCATACTTTGTCTTGAGAGCATTCATGTTATTAGCCAGATTCTTCTCTGTAAGCTCACCCTCAAAGAACATTGAGTTAGAAAGATTATTTATAATGCTCTTCTTGATTCTGTCGAACTTCTCTCTAGCTCCGGCATTAACTTCGTTCATACCACCATTGAGACCTTCCCAGACTTTCCCTTGATGGTCTACACCGCCATAGATATAAGCATACAGAGTAGGGAATCTATCACGATACTCGACAGACTTGAGCATAAACTCATTGAAGAGAGACTGGAGGTTTGAGACTGTTATGTCTTTAGCCGAAGAAGCACCTATAGAATCAGCCTCGGTTAACTCTCCGGCATTAATACCTTTTACTTTAGCAAATTCTACTATCTCTCTTGCAATAGCTTTGTGCCATTCAGAATGATAGTCTTTCTCCTGTTGAGTAGTCTCTTTGTAATACTTCATTGAGTCACTGGCTACTTGAGCGACAAGAGAGGAAAGCTCTACAAGCTGTCCGGCTGTAAGTTGTCTAACAGTCTTAGAAATCTTGTAGACATCCGGTGCTGTACTCGGCTCTGCCATTTCACTAAGAATAAAGTTCATCAAAGCGTTGGCATGGTTTCTGTACTCCTGATAGTTCGGGCTGATAAGTGAAGTGTAGATAGTGTCAAAAGAGATTACATCGTTAGGCATCAGCCTTTCTGCACCTTTAGCAATCTGTGGCACAAGATATTCAAGAATCTTAGAGAGTTTCTTAGAAACAATATCAGTTCCGGAATCTCTAGCAACATTCTGCATTTCTCTTATCTGAAGCTCAAACAGTGAAAGAACTCCGGCATCGTTAAAGTCTTTTGCCATTCCTCTAGCTATACCAAGCTCATCAGAAAGCCTTGTTGTTGCTTCAGTAAGCTGGTTAGTGAGTTTGGTATTATCTTTCTCAAGTGTCTTGATTTCCTGTCTCAAGTCCTTGATAAGGTTGTTCACTTGATAAAGGGCATCTCTAGCTTCTGCTGTAAGGTTGGTATCTTTTAGATTCATCCTTCCGGCAGTGGTTAGGATATTAGCCGCCTCTTCAATAATTCTGGCTTTCCTGTTCTTGTAATTCTTGATAGCTTCATCTGCTTTCTTGATTGCGGCGTCACGCTCTTTAGCAATCTTTGAGTCTTTCTTATAGACATCACTGTTCTTGAGAGCTTCTTCCTGTTTCTTGAGTTCTTCTATAGTTTTCTTTGCAGACTCGAACTGCTGTTTGAGGTTATGTATCTCGAGAGATGTAAGCCCAGAAAGTCCATCAACTGTTTTAGTCACAGTCTTTGTGGTTGTACTAATCTCATCCAAGACATCATCAAGTACCTTAACAAGGTCATCTGTAGAGCTTACACCTTCAAAGATATTTGCCTGCGACTGTATATCGTTAAGATTGTCTATCTTGTTCTGAAGATTCTTGTCGATAGACTTTCTAAGCTCTTCAAAGAAGTCGGCTGATAACTTAGTGCCGTAAACATTCTTGAGAAGTGTACTGTCTACTTTCTCAATAGCACCCAGATAGTCTTGAGACATCTGATCCATAATATAGATATCTAACTTGTCACCTTTCTTGAAGGTCTTATCAAGTGTGTTATAAGCCGCCTTGATATATACATCATCTGCTATGGCTGTAGGATTCTTCGTATAAGCCTGTTGCGTTTCGTCCTTGTGGATATAGTTGAGCATATCTACAAGAAGACCGCTTACGGTGTAGCCATCACTGAACACCGCATCTTCAGAGTTACTTCTCCACATAACAGGTGAATACTTACCGTTATTCTCTGCAATCAAGAGTGAAAGGAAGTTATCTAAATCTTGAACTTCAATGCCATGCTCTTTGAGCTTGAAATTCAAAGCAGTATTGTTTGATTCCTTAACTGTAGAAGAGCCGTTCTTTTTGATAGCTTTCCACTCGCTCTTATCAAGAAGAATCTGTTTCAGCTCATTATCAAGTGTTATACCTGTCTGGTTTTCAGCTTGGTGGAATTCACTGAGCAAATACTCTTTAACTCTAGCATATGAACCTTTGGAATCATTAGCCATGATTTTGGAGAGAACGCCTACCGGTACAGTCTCAATTGTCTTTGTTCCGTTCTGGTTAGATACTTCTCTCTGCCTATAACCATAGAGAGCATAGAGGGCATCGTTAACTTCTTTGGAATCAGCCGACTTGTACTCTCCATTCTTATCTTTTAGATTAGCCTTCAGCTTGCCAAGATTCTCTGCTGTAGAAACATAGTCTTCAGATTCGTAAGCAATCCTGCGTGTTACTTCGTCTTTGACTTCTTCGGCAAGTTCGGGGCTGATACCCTGAATGGCACTAAATACTCCACTATTCTCAAGCTCACTCTTTAAGGTAGATATAGAGTTTTCATCTACAAAGAAGTCTCCAAGTGATTTTCTCCAATTCTTAATAACCTTTTCGGCATTCTTAGTAGCGTGCAAGTAAACAAGTGATTCGTACTGTACTTTAGCCTGTGCATCATCTCTTAACTGCTCATTCTCATAAGCTCCCTGTACGACATCAGCCATCTTCTGGAAGCCGATGCGTTCGCTAGCTCCAACTGTTGAATTGACAACTTTCTGGATAAGAGCGTGTAGGGCATCTTCTCCATTCGGATCAAATTTCCCTTCGGTAACAAGCTCATCAACACTGATGACTTTTAATCCATACTTCTCTCTAAGCTCTTTTATTTGAGCGGGGTCAGCCCCCGCAAAGGCGATAGCTAGTTTAAAGTCACTAATATTGACTATCTCCGCCGGCTTTATCTCGCCGTATTCTGTAGGAGTTTGCGAGCCGAGTTCGACAGCATTCTTTACTGCATCTATAACGTCATTGGCATCTCTATCATGAGCCCATCTGTCGATATACTGATAGTTAGTCGTAAGATAATCCATTATTTTGGAGTATAGGCTTTCATAGTCTCTAATGCCGGTTTTTGCATACTCCCTAAACCAATCTTCTAGCAGGTCTAATGTCTCGTGATTTTTTACACTAAAACTTCCTGCCGAACTCGTGAAGAACGACAGATCAAAGACATTTTGCCAAGCTTTTTCTGCAGCCAGCCATTGTGGCGAACTTGTTATATCTGGCCCATCTATGCCATTATAGCTATCAGTGTAATTATACTTCCATTCATTGCGATGGGCATCTTCAATAGAGTTTATCTTTGTTGCATTAGTATACTTCAGCATGGTGTGTGGATTTTTGTAAGTAACGCCGTTTAATGTAAAAACATCTCTATCCTTCATTATTTCTAAAGCGTTCTCTGGGGAAACTGGCTTTCTATTATCAAAATACTCTTGCATGCCTCTCTTTTGTATATTAAACGCATTAACGATTGGAAAACTCTTTATCTTGGTAGCTTTATTAAGTAAGCCTTCATAGTTCTTAGCATAACGACTGTCATTCTTGTTATTGTATTTTTGTGCCAACTCTTTGCTGTAATTATATAAATCAGAAGACTTGTTTTTGAGAGCTAAAAAGTATTGTTTATCATCCCCGAACAGAGAGGAAATAAATTCATTGCTGGCCGAATTAATATCAGGATCTTTTAAATAACTCTCATACGATTCCCAGAAAGACCAGCCCCCCGTTCTAAACAAGTAGCGGAGAACATCACCTAAAAATACATCAAAGAATTCCTCTTCACTTGAGACATGCGGCAAATAATCGATTGCCAATTTGTCAAAGAAACCAGTATTTAGTGGAGAGTAGGCCATTCTTCCGTTTAAAGTTGTATTGAGAATTTTCGTTATCGCGTTTACTTCATTTGCAGCATCATTTAAAGGATTAAAAGGAGGATTGTTCTTTTGATATGACAGACTTTCTTCAATAATGTTAGGAAGCAATGAATTATTTTCTTTAGCAATGTCCTCTAGCAGTGAGAGTATAGCTGTTCCATTAGTGCTTCTTATCTTCTCTTTTAATACCGTGAGAAATTCTAATATTTCAACTCTTTTTCTCTCTACTTCTTCTGCTGTGTAAGCATTAAAATTGCGAAAATATACATCTGGAGCATTTTTAGCGAAGTCCTCAAATCTGTCAAAAGCGGATTTGTCATAAGTCTCCAATGATAACTTGGTTTTTCTTGGGTATCTGCCGGATGCGAGGTCTCTGTCGTAAGCATATCCGCTTTCCATGTAACGTTGAGCTAGCTCTGCACCGCCAATGAAGATTACACCGCCATGCACCGCGTTATAAAAAGGTACTTTCTTTGGGACTGTCAAAGCAATAGAAGGCATTGGTATTTTGCCATCATTTGCGAGGGCATCAGTAAGGCCAACAGAGCCAGTGCCTCTTGTGATAATCATCGTACCCTCTCTTTCCATAACCTGAGTATTCCCATCAATTGAAACACCCAAAGTCTTGGTATTAGCCCGCTCTGGAATAGTTATATACTCTGCCTCTTGTACCTTCAGCTCATTGTAATACTTTCTAGTTGCCACCTCATCTTCAAACAGCGGTGCATATATATTGTTGTTAGTCTCAACAAGCAAGTCTGTATTGAAGAAATTCTTGAGCTTTTCAAACGCTTCTTTGAGGATATTAGCCAGTCTTTCAAACAGTCCTCTGAGCCCTTCACTGTACTTAATATCGTCCAGTCCTTCCCAATGCATTTCACCCATGTAGGCAATAGCTTCTTCAGAAGATATGAAAGCATCAGATGTGTAGTCATAGTCATTTCTTGTGAGATTTCGTAAACCTTCAATAATCTGGTCTGCCGTATAACCACCGAATCTATCAAGGTGTGCCTCAACAACCGTTCTTATCTGCTTGCCTTCGGCATCCTTCTCAAAGTATTTCTTGTACTCATTCTGT
>CAVJEL010000178.1:0-9988 GCA_963648635.1 Ruminococcus intestinalis | reverse complement strand
AAAGAGGTTAGAGATAACCTTAAAGCCATCAACTTTGAAGATTATGGAATGCGTAGAGAAAGATTGGCTAAGAAGAAGGAGTGGAACATCAAACATCCTAATGAAGAGAATCCTTATGACAAACCTGTCAAAGTGATTCATCTTAATTCTTTTACACCTGAGGCAACTCTAGACATGATTGATAATTTTCTTTATCAGAATTCACTTGATGAAGAAGATGAAGCTGTTAACGATGAAAGAACTGAGATGTTAAGGAAACAAATTCGTGATTATGTAGCTACTCTTAGTCCTTCAATGCAGGAATTATTTGATTTGTTGTATGTTCAGGGATTAAGTCAATCGGAAGCAAAATTCAGACTTAATATTTCAAGAAAAGCTATTTCCAAGAGAGCAGTTAGACTTGAAAATAAAATTTTTAAAGAATTTTCTCAGAAAACGGCGACAAACCACTAATTTTTTCGAGCTATATAGTGAGGGGATAAATATTTCCCTTCAAGAAAGGAAGGTATCCATCAATGAATAAAATTCACAAGGTGACGATTCTATTAGACCATAACAAAGAAAAGCAAGTTCGATTCCCAATCGATGAAGAGGTCTACAAGAAGATCAAGAAGGAACCAAAAGGAGTTCAAAAAGAAATCTTCACAATCGTTTACAAGGATTATCTAGAATCTAGAAACATTCATTGCTGATGCTTTCTTTAGGGGAATACAAAGGGTCCTACTTCAAATTCACGTGAACTAAAGGAAGAGAATACATATATCTCTAATACCAGTTACATAACGAAAAGTTAAATAAAGTAAGTTAGAACCCTTTTATTCCTATTCATTCTGTGAGTTAAAAAAAGGAGGTAAAAAGAAATTGAAAGAAGGAAAAACAATATCATGCTCCCACGCAACACTTAGAATCTATGACACAGAGTTTGCTTTGAAGTTAGAGAAGATGCTCAAGGAGTGTGGACTCAACAAGCAGGATTTCTTCTTGATGCTTGTCATGGAAGGCTATAAAGCCATCAGTAGAAGAAAGGATTCCTTTTCTTCTGTGAACTTAAAAGAAGAAGACAAAGAACTATCTAAGAAGATAGATAACATCCATGAGATGGTCATCTCTTCTTACGTGAATGAAGATAAGAAATTAGATGACATCAAGCATCGAAATGAGAATCTCTTGATGCTCATATCTTCTATCTACAACATGGTTCTCTGTGATTTAGATTCTGAGCTTCAGGAAGAAGCGGAAAGAGGATTATTCGATCAAATCCCATCTCGCTTCAACAAAAGGGTAAGGGATCATATTTGACACCGAATGTGCTCTTTAAATGTGAGTACTTCCAAAAAGGAAGGAAAGGCTATTCCTTCTATTCTTCGAAAGACACATCCAACGATTACCTTTCCTATGTGAATAACGGCGTTAGACAAGGTAAATACAGGGATTACATCGATTATGCTGGGAATGAGGAGAAATCTAGTGGTGCTTTCTCAGCGAATGGAATATTGACTCCTAAAGAGAAAGAAGATATCCGTAACAAGCTCAAAACTACCAAAGCCCAGATATGGAGCTGCCTTATCTCTTTTGAAGAAGAATATGGCAAGAAGCATATGAAATCCTATCTCGATGCGAAAGAGCTGATTGAAGAAGAATTTCCGAAGTTCCTAAAAGAGAATCGAATCGAATTCTCTAACATCACCTGGTTTGCAGGACTCCATGAGAATACCGATAACAGACATATCCATATCTGCTTCTTTGAGAATGAACCATTAAGGATAGTCGCTAACAAGAAAGAGAGGATCTTTCATCATGGAAGGCTCAAAGAAGATTCCATCAATAGACTTAAGGTTCGTATTGAACAAAGGATGTCTGATATCGAATATGACATCAGAAGCTCAAGAAACAAGATCCTTTCATCAACCGATGAATATCTTGATTCCATCATCGATCCTTCTGTGAGCTTTAATAAAGAGCTCAAGGATAAGCTTCTAAAGCTCTATAAGACGATGCCTGATGGCCACTATGGCTATGAATCGAAGAAGATGGATTCTGTAAGAGAAGATGTGGATTCCATCACTTCCCATTATCTTCTTTCTGATCCATCTGCAAAGCTAGAATACATCTCCTTTCTAAAAAGGCTTTCTGAATACGATAAGAAAACGAAAGAGATATGTCTTAGAGAGAAGTTATCTCCTGATGAGTTTATTCTTACGAGTAAATTCAAGAAGGATATCTATAGGAGAATCGGAAATAAGATCATTGGCTATGTGAGGTCATCTAAAGGCCAAGGGAATATCTTTCCTCCTACATTTGATGCCATGAAAGCTAACAGGTTTAACGAGAAGAAAAGAATCAACTATCTCCTCAAAAAGAGCGCATATCTCACATTGGAGGTAAATAGAGAGAGGATGGATATCTTCGATGAATTCGAAAGGAAGATGAAAGAATACGAATTAGAGAAGGAGGAAAAGGAAATGGAATGAAGAAGAAAGAGAAGATAGCGCTAATAGTACTCATATCCTTTTGGGCATCTTACATTTGCTCATTCGTGATCGTCTCTCTTATCCACCAAAGATTCGATCTGAGTTATCTAATAAGCTTAGAAACACTTGGAATCATGGCTTTGTTCTTGTTAGTAGGCCTTCTAATCGGTCTTTGGTACTACGACAAGCATTACTGGATCTATAACGGCAAGAACGTCATGAAAGGAAGAAAAGGAGATCTTGATTTAGAAGCTAATCTTGAGCATGCTCGTTTCCAAAGCGAAGAAGAAATCAAGAAGAACTATAAGACATATAGGTTCTCTGAGCTTTATGATATCGATATCACAGGAACTCCGATCATTGCAAAAGACTTTAAAGACGGACTAAGAGTCACATTCGCAAAGCCATCCCATTCTCTTGTCATCGGTACGACTGGTTCGGGTAAGACAACGACCTTCGTATCCCCGATGATTCAGATACTCTCTGAAACGAAAACGAAGCCATCTCTTTTCATCAGCGACCCGAAAGGCGAGCTTCTAAAAGATCATCGTCTTGCCTTAGAAGAAAAAGGGTATGAAGTCAAAGTCGTGGATCTAAGAAATCCCTATAACTCCGCGAGATGGAATCCGATGGAAAGACCATATCTCCTTTATCACAAGGCATTGCATCTAGAAGAAGAATTAATTGAGGATGAAGAAAGAGGATGCTACGTCTTTGAAGGAAATGACTATTACTCAAAAGAAGAAGCGGACGGGGCTATTCAAGTCCTTAAGCAGCAACTCTTAGATGAAGTCTATGAAGACCTCAATGACATCACCTTAGCTATATGCCCAGTCAACAACAAGAACGAGCCGATGTGGGAAAGCGGTGCGAAGAACTTAGCACTCGCTATCGCTCTAGCGATGCTTGAGGATTCCGCTAATCCAGAACTAGGACTAACCAAAGAGAAATTCAATTTCTATTCGCTCATGAAGGTCGCGACAAGCACCGATGATGATTGCAAGGAACTCATTAACTACTTCAAGGGAAGAAGTCCTCTATCTAGGGCCGTATCCCTTTCAAAACAGGTGATGGATGCTTCTGATAAGACAAGAGGAAGCTATCTTTCTAGCTTATTTGATAAGTTATCGATCTTCTCGGATATGTCTTTGTGCGCTCTAACGAGTGAGAACGAGATTGAGTTCTCCTCCATGGGAGAAAAGCCGATTGCCTTATTCCTTCAGATACCGGATGAGAAAGAGACAAGACATACATTAGCTTCATTACTCGTCCTACAAGCTTATAAGGAGCTTGTAAGGAAAGCCAATTCGAATCCGGATCTGACTCTAAAAAGGCCAGTCTATTTCATCCTCGATGAGTTTGGCAATCTTCCGAAGATCAACAAGCTTGAGCAGATGATCACAGTCGGAAGAAGCAGAAACATCTGGATGAATCTGATTGTTCAATCCTATTCACAATTATCGAAGGTCTACGATGAGAGAAGTGCCGATATCATCAAATCGAACTGTAACATCCAGGTATTCATCGGTACGACTGATTTAAAGACCATCGAGGATTTCTCGAAAAGATGCGGAAACTATTCCATCGTCTCTCGTAGCGTAGGCTATAGCTCCTCAAAAGCGAATGACATCAGCTCCAACCAGGCCGTCAAGGAAAGACCTCTCATCTATCCTAGCGAGCTTCAGACTCTGAATAAGCCAGGGGATATGGGACATGCCATCGTGACCGTATTTGGCTATATGCCGATATGCTCGACATTCACGCCATGTTTTGAATGCAAGGAATACAAGATGGAAAGAAGAGAAGAATCACTTTCGAAAGGCCGATATTTCGATTCTAGGAAGGCTTTCTATGACCTTAGGGTTAGAAATCAATTTTTAGAAGAAAAAGCCAAGAAAAGCGAAGCATCCTTAAGAAAAGAGGCGACGAAAACAAAGATGATTCTTAATCAGATATTGAATCTCTCATCTAAAGCCGTAACGGATATCTTAGATAGAGAGAAAGTCGATGACTTAGGCCATTACATCAGGGCTTATAGGTTTAACGATGCTTTAGGAATTTTGAATCTAGCTTTGATACACGCTAAGGAGAACGGAAACAGTGAGAAAGAAGATGAAATAAATGAAGCGATAAGAAGAATAGAAGATTTCAGCAAAGAAGAAACAAAAACACCAATAAGGAGGTAAAGAAAGATATTAATGAACTTAAAGACAAAAACAGCAGGATTATTCATTTTGCCGATGCTACTAGCTAGCTCGGCATCCTGTGCACCAAAAGTATTGGACAACACCAATCAAAAACAGCAAGCACCAAAGCTCGCTTCGGTCAATAAAGATCTCATGATCGAGAATGCATCGATAGGAGGAAGTAGCTCTAGCAACTACCAATCCAATGGCTATCCATCCCTTTATGGCTATGAGACCCATACAAGCGAATGCTATCAAGCAATCGGAAGCGTACCAACTATCTCTAACGCCTATGGCTATCATGACGTCGGAGTGAAGGTATATTCAGGTAATACTGCAACCAATATCGGATCCAGTTCATCCATTAAATTAAATGCATCGAGTCCTTATTTTGACTTCACCGATGCGACATGGATGTTCCCATCCGCACTGAAAGCAAAGCAAAACACCTCGACAACGACTTGTGGGCTTCTTAGCTTCAAGGTTGAGGTTTATCAAGGTAGCAGCAGGTATTTCCATGCCGGAGCGCAAGTTAACTTAGATTCTAGCGGTAATATCGCAAGCGTCACTTATGACAAATACAGTTCAAGTACGACTGATACCAATTGCTCAAAGACACTCGATGAGAACACCATTGATTTCTCGAAATTAGGGAAGATAGCCTCATCCCTTTATAGCGGGACTTATACCATCAAGGTGACCTATTCCTACATATGGGTCTATGGAAACAATGTCAGCGATCTTGCCATCATCAAGACGACTGCGAATATGAGCGTTGATCTCATCATCGATTACACAAAGCCAATGATAACCATGAAAAGAAAGAGCGATGGTACTTTGGTAAGTAATGGTTCCTATTCCAATGAAGCTGTCATGGTTACGGCCACAGACACCAATCTTGTTAGCCTATTCTACAAAGGACCAAACACCAGTAACTATGCAGCCTGTGGGAACACCTATACGACAGGTTCAAGCAGTGGTTGGTATTCATTTTACGCCACTGATAAATGCGGAAATAGATCCGATGATTACAAGGTTTACATCGATATGGAAAAGCCTAAAGGTGTTCTCTATGTGAATGGAAAAGAAGTAAGTAGCGGATCTTATGTATCCGATGGATTCTCTTATTTTGCTAGCGATGCTGAATCTGGAATCAAGAGCGTCTACTATAAGACACCGAATTCCTCTTCCTATGTCCCTTATAGCAATGGGGCCATCATCCCTAAGACGAGCGGGGATGGCTGGTATGAGTTCTATTCCATTGATAATGCAGGAAACATCTCTGATACATCAAAGGTTTTCTTAGAGACTTCCTCACCTCTTATCACCATCGAAAGAAACGGAGAAGTCGTCTTTAGCTATCATGCTAATGAGAACAATACCATCGACACGGGCCTTTACTTCAATGAGGGAGATTCGATCAAGTTCGGATATTCATCTTCATCGAATGTCTATTCGTCTGGTACATTCAATGTTGGAACGAGATACATGCTTAACAAAGCATCCTATCCGAATTCAATCTATTCAGAAACGATCACATCTGCAACAGGAATCACATCTACGTTCAAGTTCAAGATCGTAAGAGAAAAGCCGACTTTGAGCGTTAACGGATCATCCTATGAGGATGGGTCAATAATCAAACTTAACAAAGATGCGAATATCGTGATGAACATCGATTCTGTCATCACTTCAGGAATGAATACTGGTTCCATCTCATGTGGTGGACAGGAAAGCACCTATGATTTGCTATCCAATCGAAATGCGACTTTGACTGCTAATAATGGTGAAGTGAAGACGTATGAAATATCAAATTTAGATGCTGCAGGCAATGAATCCACATTCACTGTGGTCATCGATAAAGAACCATCAACTGGAGTCTTTGAATCGAATGGCATCGTCATTCCTAATAACGGCTATACCAATAAGCCATTCACATTTGCTTTCTCTGATGCGACTTGTCTCTATTCGAAAGACGGAGAGGCATCTAAGGCCTATAACGGTGAAGAGATAACTGAGGATGGAACCTATTCCTTTGTTCTTACTGATGAAGTCGGAAACACCTCGAACTTTAAGATCACCTTAGATAGCATTCCTCCTAAGGGAGCCATCTATGTCGATAACAAGGAAGCGGAAGGGGAAGTTGTCACCAATAAATCCATCTATTTCACATGGGACGGCGATGAGACTTGTCTTGTGAATGGTGAATCCTACAAGAAGAACACCGTTCTTGTAGAAGAAGGAGTCTATACCTTCGTTCTTAGCGACAAGGCTGGTAATAGCGTTACCTATACCGCTGAGATCGATTTAACTGCCCCTATAGGAAATGAGGATAAGCTCAAGCATCAAGAGAGCTACACAGTCTCTAAATGGTATGAGGTTTCCTATAAAGGGAATATCGATTGTTTCAAAGATATCGAAAGTGCGAATTTAAAAGCCTATGAATATGAATTCAATGATTCTGTAACAACTCTAGAACTTGATGATGTATCAAAATTCACTGAATACAGCATGGTCGCCTCTAATGGAGATCCAGATAACCATGATGATGAAGTTAGAACAGGAACCTATTGGCTTTACAAATCCATCGCAAATAAAGATATCATGCTCTATTACTTCGACAAGAACCTTCTTGATGAAGCCATCGCCTTCTATGCGAAGGACTATGTCTCAGGGCCTCATTACCTAGATGGGTCAAATAAAGCAAGCGGAGAAGAGGTCATCTCTTCCATGTGGGATTATGAAGGTGAATCCTATCCGATAGGAAATACCTATGTTCTTCATAGCTTTGGCTCAGATAGTGCTTATGCGATAAAGATAGGAACAGAAACAAAGATTCCTCTTAACTATCAAGATACATTAGGTAGTCAGATAGAAGAATCCGGTCTTTACGAAATCTATGAGACTGATAAAGCAGGAAATACCTGCTCATACAAGGTCATCATCGATAAAAATTCACCAAAGCTAAATATCAAGACGGAAACCTATTCAGAAGGCTCTAGCAAGGAATTCATCTTAGATGATGAATCCATGCCTTCAAGCAAGACATTCTATCTTAAGTCTTTCGAAATCAAATCCATCATCGAGAATGATCCATATGCAGTGGTGAAGGTCGTTCATAACGGGAATACTTCTTACTACTCCAAAGGTGATGAGCTTCCAACACTCATTGATGGAGGTAAGTATGAAGTATCCGTCTATGACAGACTATCCAATGAGATGAACTTCACCATACATATCTCTAGCGAAGAAGAGAACATCGAATTCAAGAACAATGCTGATGATACTAAAGTTTCTATCGACATCACTCTTCCTGAAAGTAGCCTTACAATCACGAGCCTTGAGATCTACAAAAACGGAGAAAAGCTCGAAGGAGTCACTCCTGACAAGCTTTCTTACGAATTCTCTAAGGATGGTAACTACAAAGTAATCCTTAAGGACAACTTCGGAAGAACGATTGAAAAGGAATACTATTTCCATAAGGCAAAGCCAACTGGAAACATAAGTGGTGTCTCTGATGGGTCAAAAACCAATTCCGACGTATCATTCGAATTCGATTCATCTAAGTATTACGCGAAAATCTATAAAGATGGCGTTCTCATCGAGATGAACCGAAAGGGAAATATCTTCATCGAATCAAATGAATTTAACAGCGGTTCCTATGAAATCATCCTCATCAGCAACGATGATGAAGAGAACATGCAGTCCTATGATTTCGTAATTGATGCAATCGCTCCTGATGTCGTTCTTGATGGAGTGGAGGATGCTAAGACCACAAATGGATCCGTTATCGTTTCCTGGAAAGATGAGGATGTGAAATCAGCTACTTATAGCCTTAATGGCTCTGATGAAACCTCATTTGAAAAGGGTATGACTTTCGATAAAGAAGGAAGCTATGTCATTACAGTGATTGATGATTTAGGAAATACGACAACTAAGGCTTTTGTGATAGATAAGACTGTTGACTATGAGGTCAAGACAAGTGATGGAAGAAGCATCCATGGCGATGCGACAACATCTAGTGATGTTTCGATTTCTACGAATGAAGAAGGAAAGGTAACTGTCATCAAAGATGGTGAGACCTATTCTTACAATCAAGGGGAATATTTGACTCAGGAAGGAACTTACCTCATCACTGTAGAAGATTCTTTCGGCAACAAGACATCCTTCACCATCGTGATCGATAAATCAGTCGACCTCGAAATGAACGTCGCTGATGGCGGTATCACCAATGATCCGGTGACCATCAATTCCAATGAAAAAGTAACAGTCACCATCACTAAAGACGGAAAACCTTATAGCTATAGCCTTGGAGATGAAATCAAAGAAGAAGGATTCTACAAAGTTCTCATCACTGATGCTTATGGAAACACCAAGGAAGTTTCTTTCCAAATTGTCTACAAGGATGCAAGAACATCCATCGACTATGACTTAGGCGATGATGTGACCATCACCAAAGTGACTCGAAATGGAGAAGAAATCTCTTGTGATTCTAACCATCTTGCCTTCACTGAAGACGGCGAATACGTTATCACCTATACACAATACGGAAAGGAATATATCTTTACTTTAAGGCTTGATACGACAGCACCTGAGATCATGATTAACGGTGTATCTGATGGTGGCAAGGTCGATGGAGTTGTTACCATCACCGACATGAATGAAGAAGGAACTATTCATGTCTACAAGGATGGCCAGGAGATTGACTATAAGTTAGGCGATGAGCTCAAGGATTATGGTTCTTACAAAGTTGTCGTAACCGACAAGCTTGGAAACACCAGAACCTATACTTTCACCCTTGAATTCCAGATGAACGCCTGGGCTATCGCGCTGATCTCAGTTGGAGTGCTTGCGACTCTTGGAGTCGTCGCATTCATTGTCATGAAGAGGAAGAAAGTCTTCAAGAAATAGGCAAAAAGAAAAGAAGGCATCACGCCTTCTTAATTGGATGATTTTCTCTGCATGTCTCTTAAAGCTTTAACTTCTTTTGGCAAGGATAGTTCCTCTACCCATTCAAGAAAATCGTTGTACTTGATTTCGCCAGAAGCTAATCTGATGAATTCATCAATCACTTCATCAACTGTGGCTTTCAATTCGAGACCATTGCCTGACAAACCCAGATCTAGGGCTGCAGCCGCTATTCTCTTGTTGCCGTCGAAGAAGGGGTGATCCATTACCAAACCATAAGAGAGTCTAGCAATCTTTTCGGTTTCAAAAAAGTACAAGTCAACTCCATCGAAGGTTTGCAGAGGAGTATTGATTGCTGATTCAAGCATTCCCTCATCTCTGATTCCATCGCTTCCGCCGTAATCGGCAATGAGATTAGAATGAATA
>CAVJEL010000177.1:0-23701 GCA_963648635.1 Ruminococcus intestinalis | reverse complement strand
CATTAGCCGGGTTTACCTTACCCTGAATTGTCTGATTGAGAGGAGTAACAGAGTCCTGATACCTGATGTCGTCGATTGCTGGATCGAATCTCTGCGAAAGCGGTATAACGTTGCCGTTGTCATCATACGTGATTGGGGCAAGTGTCTTTCTTGCTGCATCTTCTGTAGGACCTGTATAGCCGAGTGTAGCAAGGTCCATATGAGCCATATAATCTTTTCCAAGTCCCTCGCGACCTCTCTTCGTCTCTTTAAATCCTTCCCATTCCTGAGGTGCAAAACCGTTTTCTTCCAGTAGAGCATTACATTCTTCCTCCGATAATGCTCTTACAATTCTCATTGAATCGGATATAAACCAGCTTCCCATCTCTGTATAGCTTGCCATCGGATTGGTTGCAAACTTATAGAAACCGCCTGTTGGAAGCTCCTGCATGTCATTATATTTAATATTGCCTTTTTCTGTCAGAGATGAAGTTGTGTAATCCTCATCCGCATCAAACTCAACTTCAAATACAACCTGATTCCATCTGTGAATGTTTGCATAATTCGACATTGGAGCATTCGGATTATAATACTGCTTGTTCTTGCCGTCGGGTCTGTTTCCAAGTCTTCCACCCTGAGGGAAGAACGGGAGGTCTCCACCATGCCATCCGGGTCTGTAGGCAACGCATGTAATAGTCCGAGCTGTTGAATCTTTTTTAAGAAATCCTCTTGCTATAAGCTCCTTCCTAACTTCTTCATTCGGGATTACAACGTCTGTCCCGGTCTTCCCGCCTTCAGAGTTCGGGTTTACAGTTGTTGGGACATACCATAATCCGTTATCAGACTGAAATGCCCATCCCGCCTTTGCGTCAACCCAGACGCCCATTGGGATTTCTTGAGTTCCATTGACAAATAGAGCGGAAGGGCGACCGTGTTCATCCACAAAAAACGTCTTGTAGGCCTTAATTGTCTTCTTTGGTGCCGCTTTAGTTCTGATAGTATAAGATTCTGTCTGTTCAGGAATAGCTTTATCAAAGCCGAGTTCCTTAGCTCTCTCCGCAACCATACGTATTGCAGTCTCAACATCACCGGCCTCAACAGCCTTCATGTAAGCATCATCTAATTCTCTCTGATACTCTAATGTTCCTCTTACTCCGACATCTTCAGGGGTTGGGACTCTGTTGGGGTTTCCCCAATCGTACTTTTCAGCGAACTCTTCGTTGACTGCTTGGAGTTGGCCGGAAAGTTCATCATAACATTGCCTGTAAGCATTTTCTTCATATCGTCCGTTAAGGATGTTCTCCGGATACGCATAGTTATTATCCTCCTTGTTTTCTATCCAATTGCCGGTCTCTACTAGATTCCCATAGTAATTAGCCGGTGCTGTTTCAAAATCATCTTTCCATTCTTCGCCCAGCTTGTTAAGAACTACTTCGACCTGTCTATTAAACTCTTCATTGGATAATGCTTCATGATTAGTATCTACCCAATCGCCAAAGTTACAGAGCATAACACCTGTCGGGGTTGATACCTGTCCAATATCTGAATTGCTTAACAATTTGGCTATATAGTTCTGTTCATCATAGGTAAGGTTTCTTCCTATATTTAGAACTAAACAATTGTCAGTTCCTTCTGGCACGATAGACTTTTTTACATAGCCATAAGATACAGAATCCTGTCTAAGGAATATCCCATGAAGTTTAGCAGATAGAATGAGTTTAGCTTCATCTTCGGCAGAGAGAGTGCCATCTTCATTCATATGCAGCTTATACAGATTCTGCTGTCCGACAGATTCCTGAACATTCTCTCCGTCAAAGTAGATGCCGATACCAAAATTATGATCCTTACCGTCAAACTCTGCCGGCTCGAGTCCAACAACTCTATCTATTATGTCTCTGCCGTTCTCGTCTGTCAGAGCTTCATGAACGGCTACGGCATATTCTGCCATTATCTCAGGGTTATTTTGTGTAACATTGTGATACCCCATGAGAAGGTCAATATGGACACTCGGGTTAGATTCCATATTAGCCTGTCCTGAACTAACACCAAGCTGGTCTTTTACAAGATTTACCTGTTCAACCATCTCTTCGGAAGAAATTCTCATCCTCTGCTCTCTTACTTTGTCCTCAACTTCAGGAGTAAGTTTCTCTGTAGCGTTATCTATATAATTAGATTGATTCTTGAATACATTGTAGATACTGGTATCAGCCAGCAAGTTGGTAAAGTTAGATACAGAGTTATTCCACTTCTTGTTTATATACTCTTCAATCTTTGCCTTTGAGGTTTTTTTACCTTCTGGATATTGATTAAGGAAGTCTTCAAGAAGAATCTGAGACATAATATTCTGAAAGTTCTTTCTGAGGTTGCTGTCATTCATGATAGCCATGTCTCTTTCTTCAACATTGGTCATATCAATGTTAGAGATAGTAGTAGCAATGTTTGACATAACAGCAAGGTCATTTTCTGGGGTCTGCATTTCACGGAGCTTTCTGATTACATAGTCTCTGTATGTTTCGCCTTTATCCGGTTGCCCCTCAACTGTAATAGCAGAGATGAAGTCGTTCCTTATGATATCCGAGAAGTAGGAATCGATTCCATTGACAAGGGCAGTGCCCATTTTACTGACAAGGTACGGAGAGATAGAGAGTGCCCTCAAGTCTTGCTTTGTCATTACCTCTTTGGCGGCTTCTGTGGAATAGTAGGTCACAATATAGTCAGAAAGAATTGCTTCTTTACGCTTGCTCAAAAATGAGGAATCAACCGCGAATTTCTTATCTACGTCCACGACAGTTCCGTCTTTCTTCTTGCCTTTGACTTTATAGTTATTGCCCTGAAGAGTAATCAGTCTTGAAGCCTCCGTGGATGAAAGGAACTCATAGGCTGTGTTAGTATCAAGGTTCTCAACCATCTTTGTGTACCAGTCATCATAGATAACAAAGAGGTCGTGCATATGTTTCTTCTTTGCTTCGTCCTGTTGTAGTCTTTCTTGATAGCGGTAATATTTTCTGGCTTCCATAGCAAGAGCGGCAGCAGTCTTCAATACAGGATTCTCGCTAATAACGGTTTTTGGATCAGCCGCCTTTTCAGTTTCTTCCTTAGTCTCAGTCTTTGTCTCTTCTTTGGTTTCAGTCTTAACTTCTTCCTTAGTCTCTTGTTTTAACTCTTCCTTGTTCTCTGTTTTTGTCTCAGGTGTGGTTTCTTCTTGCTTGGTTGCGTTTTCTTTCTCTTTCTGTGATTCTTCCTTGACTTGCTTTTCTTCCTTCTTCTGAAGGTCTTTAAGAGCTTCCTGGGAAGTCTGTGTTTCTTTGGCTTCTTTGCCTTTCAGGGTGTTAAGTTCTGTCTTCTCATCGCCTTGAATGGTAGATTCGCCGACAAGGTAGGAGGCTAATACCCCCTGTTTGATTGTATCGAAAAAGACTTTTGTCGCTTCATTGATTTCCGTGTCTCTGTTGTTCATGTAGTCGATAAACAACTTAGAGAACTCTTCTTTTGTTGTTTCGTTAACTGTAGCATTCTCGCCGAAAATCTGGCGGTATACGTTATCTATTCCTTCAATCCGACTAATAGCTTCAGCTACTGCTCTGAGCTTTTTACTAAGTTTCTTTTTTTCTCCGATTGTTTTTTTGATATATTCGTCTGTGAGTGCGTTAACAACATCATCGAATGAAGTCTGTTTCTTAGTTGCAAGGTCTTGAGCGTTCTGAATACCAACGCCCATAACAGCCGTCTCTGTTCCTTCATCATTAGACACGTTGTTTTCTTTAGCTATATCAGAGGACTTAGATATTACTTCACCTTCAGTCGGAGCGGTATTAGCCGGCTCTTTCTGTTCTTCATGTTTGACTTCCGGCGTTGAATCTTTTGTTTCCGGTTTAGCTTCGGGTGTTGTTTCTTTAGTCTCAGGCGTAGTTTCTGGTATTGTCTCCTTAGACTCAGACTTTGTTTCTTGCGTCTGTTTCTTCTCGGCTTCAGTCTTCTGCTTTTCAGTAGACACGGTCTGAACAGTACCGGCAGTACCTGTGTCCACGCCAACAGCCTCAAGAGCCTTCTTAGTGTCGCCAGTCTTCTCCTTTGCCTGTTGAACATTGGTCTGTTTAACCTCAGCTTTATAAGGGTTAGTAGACACATTATTGAGGATAGCCTTCTTCGATACCTCGCTAGGTGGTAGAGAAACGACAACGCTACTCCCATCATCCTTTGAGAGTTTTACATACTTGGCATTAAGATAATCTGTTGTCGGGTTTAAATCTGCATCATATGCCTCATAAGAAGAGAACTGTTCGCTCTTATAGAATCTCTCAAAGTTTCTATAATTGAGCGATTGGGATGTATCAATCGTCTTGGTATTAGCCGGCGTTGGAGTAGCGGCATTTGTTCCGGCAGCCTGAGTCTGTGCTTCTGTCTTGACAGCCTGTACAATATCCGGTGTTACAGTAGCGTTCTGTGCGGTATTAGCAGTTGTCTTACCGGCTTTCTTGTCTTCCTCCGCCTGTTTAGCGGCTCTTTTCTTTTCAATCTCCTCGGCTTTCTTTCTGATTCTCGCTTCTCTTGCGGTCTCGCTCATTATGGATTCCATATGAACGCCTGTAATGTCTTGAAGCTCATCAAGACTACCTTGAGTAGACATCTCTTCGCTGATATTGATTTTAACAGGGGAGTCTTTTCCTTTGAGTTCTACATAGAGAACATTAGTCTCTTCGGTGCTTTGGCTTTCAAGAGGGGAGCTTTCTTCTTTTATCTTGTTGTTGATTTTATCCAAAAGTTCTTCTTTCTCTCCGAAACCATAGGATTCAAGAACTCCTTTTTCATACATAACAGCAAGGTATTCGCCCGCTTTTTCTCTTGTGAGAGTCACATCTGGGTCAATAGAAGTAGCTTCAAGCTCGGTCTTTGTTTTAGTTGTGAGTTTTGAACCTTCATCTATTGTGTAGACTACCATTTTGTTTCTAATGGCTTCTTCTTGTTTCTTGCTTATCGCCTCAGTCGGGAAGATATAATCGCCAATCTGCACAACCTTTATCGGATTAGCCTTGCCATTGTCTCCGTCTTTTTTGTTCTCATCAACTTTAAGACCACCAAGATAGAAGTTGGCTGTGGAGGTTACGTTTGTTGCGCCTTCCTTGTTCATATATCTCTTAGGTGTCCACTGAGCTGAACCCTGTCCCATGATGGCATCAAAACCAGAAGATGCGGCTAATCCCCCAAGTGTCATGAGGGGCGTAGAGAGCATGGTCTGAACAATAGTCTCTTTGGTGTTTTCCCAGAACTGTTCTTTTGTGTATCCGATACTCTCCCAATTAGTACCACCACCTGTGGATATCTCATACTGGTTAGCAACGGCTTTAATGAAGAGTTCTGCCATGTACTCAAGCTCTTCCTGTGCTGGCTCTGTGATTTCAGAAGCCGCTACGTGCCTTGCTTTCTTCCATGCACTATCTTTGAGGCTTTCGCCGAAACTCTTAACAGCTTGGTGCATTAAATCTCCGTCACCGAGTTTAAGAACTCTATCGACAGCATCATTGAGTGGCTTTAATAACTGGTCATCTCCCCATGTTTCGACATACCCCGTAAAGAGCCCAACAAGAAGTCCTGCCCAAAGAGAGGTCTCATCACTAAAACCGAACTCATAGCAGTCAGACATAGCACTACCACCATCGCCAATACCGGAAATAGCGAAGTTGGTTGCAACACTTAGACCTTTGGCAACCTTTGCAAGTGTTTGAGCTGTACTGGACTTAATCATCTCTTTACTTGCAAGATAACCAGAAACTCCACCAACACCTCCGGTTAATGCCATTTGTGCAAGCATCATAGCTATCTGAGGAGACTGTTCTATTGTTCCTGAGAGCATTTTCTGTAAGAGACCGTCATAGACATCATCACCGAGGTCTTTGCGGTAATTAGCCGCACTTACTGCTCTGTGCTGTGCCATCTCTTCTTTCTTGTTTTCCCAAGCCTGAGAACCGAACTGTCCTGTGAGCCCGTAACCTACATAATTGGTGAAGGCTTCCCATCCAAGAGCAAAGTTAGACCATGCCATGTTCCAAGTCTTGCCGATATGGTCGGCATAGCTCTTTATATTAGCCTCAACACCTGTTGCCTGTTTCATGAAAGATTCAGCGTTCTTATAGAAATAGTCAACGCTGAACTCTGGATAGAGGCTATGGAGGTATTCTGCGAACTCGTATCTATCAGCGGCATCAAGAGCATTCTGGTTAGATTTTACATTCCCATAGGCATCCACGTATGAGCCCGAAGAGTAGAACTGCCCGTAAAGGTCAAGGAAGTCCTGTCTCTTTCTTGTGACGGCTGATACCGCATTGTCCCAGTCAACCTGTGCATACTCATAAGCCTTAGAATAAATAGTAGAATCAAGACGGGATTTGTCTCCTTCTACTTTCTTTTCTTCATAAGGATTAGTAACACCGTTACGGTAATTAGCTGAGAATTTCTGAGCTGCCGATTTGTACGCACCAAGATTGATAGAATCTTTGGGAATAAGGTCAAATGCCATGTAAAATATCTCCTAGATACAATACATTATACCATTTTAACCAATATTGACACTACTTATTTCCAGCCTCAAATACTTTCTTCTTCTGCTCTTCTAAGTCATTCTGCCACTGATTATTAAGTGCCTTCTGTGAGGTATCAGCCTTCTCTGTTGTAGTAGGAGTCTTAGTGTTCTTTACAGATACGGATGATTTGCTCGGAAGAAGGGATGTGCTCTTACCTTGCTTTTCAAGCACACGTCCTAACGCAGCTTCACATGCCTCTTTAAGTTTTCCATCATAGTAATATGCACTGCCGGATGATATCTTAGAAGCCATACCTTTCTTGCTTCCGAGTGCAGTTATTGCCGCACCGATTAGTCTTATTGCATATGTAGAGTCAAGTATTTTCCCCGCAGCTTCTTTCTTTACTTCGTCAGAGCCAATTAAAGCACTGATACCAAGTTCGATAAATCCTTCGCCGGCCTTACGCGTGCCGTATGACAAATCTTGCATTGCGGCGTTGAGGACTTCCAATGTAACAGGGTTATCCAGTTCACCTTGTTTATCGGTAAGCCTTGTTCCTTCTGCTGTTGTGGCAGCAATGGCAATGCCGGCTAATATCTCATCAGCTGACGACTGGACATAATTCCCCATGCCGTCACTCAACTGAGCAATATAGGTAGCAGTGTCACCACCTTCAATAAGAAGATTAATATAATTTTCTGTAAGTCTATCTCCCGTCAGTTCCTCAAATGAAGCCTGTTGCCCTTCGCGGTTAATCAGATTCGAATAAGCACCACTATACATATTCTCAGTAACACCACCTTCAAGTTTACCAACCATTTCTGTAGCTTTTGAGTAATCTGTTACGTTATTGGTTTCAGACTTCTTCTCGTTGTAGGACTTGACCTGATTGATACCATTGGTTGTGGTTAGTACTTCCGTCTCACCGAAAATTGCATTCCCTAATAAAGAATCTTCGCCTTTGTTATACTCTCCAAGAATAGCGTCACTTCTATCTTTGAGTTTTATTTTTCCTGAGTAGTCATTGAGATTTGTGGTCTTGCCGTTAAAGTCTGTTGCCACAAACTCTCCATTTACGTCTTTTGTTATAGTACCATATCTCGGAGAAACAATAGTACCATCCACGTTCATAGTATAATCACCGAGGTCATAACCGAGGCTGTTCAACCCTCGCACACTGGAGAGGTTATTATCAAGTTTCTGTGCAAGGCGGTGAAGTTTAAGATACTTATAGCTGTCCTTTGCCTTGAGGTCTTGCATTTCACCAAATAAAGAATTACAAGCTAATTCAAAGTCATTTTCAAAGTCTGCTTCTGTCAGACTTGTCTCAACTCCAGACATTTCCATTGCGAGAAGAAAGGTGTACGGTTTTACATAGTTTTCATCTATATCGTTAGTTAGTGCCCCATAAAAGCCTTCAGCTCTTTCTGTTCTGTCACCATCAATGAATTTCTTCAGGCTTAGATTTGTCACAATGTCGTTACAGTCGGCAGTCTCTGAAATCTGTTTACTCTGGTTTTTCCAGTTGGTGAAATAGGAAACGCCGTCAATCTTAGTATTGGATGTGCTTGTAATTGGATTGAAGTCATCAATTGCTGTAATACCTGATTTGATCTCTTGTTTACTTGCCGTAGCCCTAGTATGAGAAGAGAAGGTATCAGCCACGGCGGTCTGGGTAAACTTATCTTGTTGACAGATAAATCCCTGGCCTGTTTCATTAGCAAGCTCTGTTAGTTTGGTGTTGAGCTGTTCTTTTGTAATGCTACCAGAATCATAAGCCGCTTTTATGAGAGACATCTCTCCTGAAAGAGACTTATTGTCCCCGACATAAAGCATCCAGTCAGATAAATTGTTTGAAGACTGAAGCTCGGAGAACTCACTATTGCCAAGAGCTATAGCTACTTGGTCTTGAAAACTCCAATTTTCCATGCCATCAATGGATCTTATTATGAGATTTACAGAATTAAGCCCTTTGAGTGATTCTATAGCCTCAGATGTAAGACACTTCGGGGCTTCTTTCTCAAGTATATTATTTCTCTCTACTTCACTGCCGGCATTTACAAGGGCAGAAAGCATATTGTAATAGTTTGTACTACCTATAGCACCTGTAGCAAGAAGAGCATCTGAAGGGGTATAAGCCCCGCAAGGTTTTCCAAAATCGTATGTGCCATTAGCGTAGTAACTTCTACAAACATCATCAGAGAAGGAAATGTTCTTATTGTCGCCGTTATCCTTGATTACATCATCAATAGTCTTTCCGACATAGCCAGAACCGGTGTAGGTGATTTTGTCTAGTTCATAAGAGCCATCAAGTGTTTCGTAGGCTGTCTGAGCCAGTAGCATAGTAGAGTCTCTGAGAGGGGAGATAAAATTCAAGAACCCTTCCCTTGTCATATCGGATAAGTAGTCTTTATAGAATTTCAGTTCTTCTTTAAATGCTTTGACTTCATCTGTTGCATAACCGTTTGTTTCTAGGCGGTCAATCCAGTCGAGAAGATTGTTATATGTTTCATCATTTGTCTTACCGACTACATTGTTAAGCAACACCTCGCTAGTGGCGGCATATACCATAGCTTCATCATACCCTTCGGTGTTATTAGCCGTCTTTTGATTATCGAAGATATAGCCGAGTTCATAGAGGTCTTTGGCTGTGTCAAACTCCACATTTGCCCTGATATTATCAAGCACTGTAGCAGCGTTCTTTGCGGCTGTTGTATTACCAGAGCCTGTAAGCTGCGAAGTGAGCACTGTGGTTAAAATACTCTTTGCCATAGCCTCTCTTGTGTCTTTGTCTTCTACACTTGTAATAGCCTTCATTAGTAGCTTATCAGACTCAAGTGTTTCTATACCTGTTTTTACTGTTTCGTAATCATCCCATGAGATACCGTATTTACTCAGAACGGAATTAACCGCCTCATCATCAATAGCAGAACCACTGCCACTTGCAACAGCGGTATAAACCGCCGACATGAAATCATCATAGGAGTTGTTCACGTTATAGGCGTATAGCTCTTTTTCAATCTGTGCATCGTCTACTAGTGAAGATGAACTTGAAGAGCTTGTTGTCTTTGCACTTGAAACAGAGGTAGAACCAAAGATAGATACAAAGGCATCTTCGGGGCTCATACCACTTGCTATCTTCTTGTTATAAGCCAGCATATAAGGAGCTGAAGAAGTATTATCTGTATCATCTAAAAGGTTATTAAGCCCGAATCCTGATTCACTTGAAAAGAGTGTAAGATATCCGTCTGATATGGCTTTGTTGATTGCTTTCTGTCTTGCTTCAACTGGTGCGGTTGTATCAATAATCGTACTGAAAATAGTACCCGCCTCAGAGTTCTTCTTATTGAGCTTGACCTGTGCCTTTACATTGTCAGAGAGGTTGGCTTTTACAGTAGCACTGTTCAAGTCGCCACCAGAGAGAGCGACCATCTCTTTGATTACATACTCTTCAGAAGTGTAGGGCATAGTTTCAGCAGAATACTTCTCATCCCATGCGGTTTGTGCTTTATTATAGAGGTCTGACTGTTCACGTGCGACATACCCGCAGACATTTGTGATATAGGACTGTGCTTTACTTACCGCATCGTTAACTCCGGAAGTACCCAACTCTGCGGCTGATATAATAGTGCCCTTATCGTCTACAGTAATTCCTTCATTAATAACTTTATCATTAAGTCCGTTTATATAGTTATTAAGCACGTTTGAATCACAACCGCTATCGAGATAAGCCTGTTTTGCTGTCTCGCCATATGCCCTTGCCCACTGTCCTACTTGATAAGAGATGTAATCCGTATCAAAGTCGGATTCCTTTCTGGATGTATATGATGATTCAGATTCTCCGGCGGAATAAGCCCCGAGTGCATATCTCAAAGCATAGTCTGCTTTCTCAAAATTATTGTCTTCTCCGTTAATTTTCTTCTGCTGTTCATCAAGATATGTCTGTGCAAGTTCGTTTATCCCGTAGTCTGTAACATCAAGAAGAGAGTCTACAGATTTATGATTGTCATCTTTGAATGCTGTTGTGATAGTGAAATCAATTCCATTAGTAGCTCCATCCGGATCATAGAAAGCACTATTCATAAAATCTATACTTCCAGATATGGTTGACTGTACTTTATTATAGTTGGCTGCATTCTTGCTCTCAATAATGGATGCTTTCTGCCCTTCGATATATTGCGTAAGAGTCTTCTTTACTTCGTCTGAATACTTATAGCCGTTGTCTGATGTAAGCTCTGTATCAAGCCAACTTATTCTGTTCGCAAAAGTCTTTTCCGGGTCTGACTCTTCACCAGAGTTTTCATCATTGATATCAACCCTATCAAAGATTCCGTAGGCTTCCTGTTCGTTGTATTTGTTAAGAGCTTTTCTTGCTTCTTCGTTAACATTATCATCATGGACACTCTTACCGAGTTTGACCCCCGTTTCTATTAGAGAAGAGAGACTACTTGCAACCGAGCTTATGGTATTAGCTCGTGAGTTGAGTTCATTTATCCTCGACTGTGTCTGAAGCTGTTTTTTCTCTATAGACTGCTGAACAATATCAGAATATGCGTCTGCCATCATTCTCTCCTTTTATGCTGTTGCTGTATGTGTTGAATAGATGTACTGAGTTGAGTTATCAACTGTCCTACCTTCGCCCTCAAGGAATGCCTTGTCTGCTTCGGCAGCACTAATGTATTCATCTGTGTTGGATTCGCCTTCACCGATAGACTTGATGTAATCTGCACTTCCATGAACAAAGTTGTTGATAGACTGATTGATAGAGGCCTTTACCTGTCTCTTCAGTGAAGCCATCTGTTGGCGTGAAGAGAAGTAAACCTGTTCCCAACTTAAATTACCGCTTGCTATACTTGCTTCAAGCTGTTTCTTGTATGAATCAAGAAGGATTGCATAGCTTGCATTTGCAATATCCTGTCCTAATCTTGTAGCATTCACGCTTGTTCGAGATGATTTACTGGCTTTAATACCACTTGCTCCGCTGTCTGCTTCAGCTTCACCGAGATTTTGGGCATTAGAAACATTCTGACTTCTCTGATTTAGAAAGAGTTCTGCAAATTTCTCTTGGTTGGAAAGTGCAAGGCTCTTCATATTGTCATCAAGCTGGTCTATTTGCATTCTCTCACTATCAGTTAATGCTTTAGCTTGGTCGCCGATTTCTGTATCAGCCTTCAAAATTGAATCATAAAGGTACTGCACATACTGGCTACCGAGGTCTGAGATATCTACATAGGCAGAGTTAAGAGCTTCTACCTGTTCTCTCTCAAGACCTGTGTTGACTCTGTTGCCATTCTCGTCAACGATATAGTCTTGATTCATCAGTCTTGTTTCTATCTGCCCGACAATTGAGTCTCTTTGAAGACCACCGAGAAGTTCTGATGCTTTCTGTATTCCGGCAGTTGAACCATTCATGTCTAATAGGGAAGTGATAGTCGCTTCAAGCATGTTGAACGAGCCCTTGCCATAGGTAGATATGAAATTGGCTTTTGAGGAGTTTACAAAATACTGAGACTGCGTGATGAGGTCATTTCTGTCCCTCTGGGCTTGGCGGGCGTTTTCAGTATTGGTTGCAACGTTGGATTCGATAGTGCCATAGAAATCTTCCATTACAGTCTTGTATTTATTAGCTCCGATACCATATTGCCCTATTAACCCGCCTAATCCCCCGGCAACAATTCCGCCAATAACAGCTCCTACCGGGCCGAATACAGACCCGATACTTGCTCCTGCGGCCGCACCAGACGCCATTCCGCTCCACCCGGCATTATTTTGCTCGGTCTCGGCGGTGACTTGTGCTTGTTTCTTCAATGAAGCTGTATCGTTCTGGGTTTTGGTGTAGCTTCTGTTCTGTGTATATACGACTTTACCTTTATTGTATGATACTGCCATTTACGCCTCCCATGCTATTGCGAGTATTGTCATCGGCTCATTCCCGACACTCTGCATCTTCATTGAAAAGTTCTTATCCATCTTACCCATTATGTTAAGAGAGTAGTCTTCGTCCTCAAGCCTGTAGTTTGTGGTAGTCAACTCTCGTGTATCGTTTCCTATCTGTATATGCCCGCAATGGTAAGGCCGGATATACATTGTTTTTGCTTTCTTGAATCTGCCAAACACTGAAGCTCCGTCATAGACCTCTGCATACACAGTCTCTACAAATGTAATGTAGTCGTACACAACATCGCCTATCTGGTCATAGAAAATGTTAGTGTGCATATCATCCTCAGTTGGCTCATAGAAGTAGCAGATATAATATTTCCCTTCACAGAGAACAAGTGTTAGAAGAACCTCATTGTCTCCTCGTCTCATACAGGCAAGAGACTTGAAGAGGAAACTATCGTTATCCCACCTTGCCATTGAATTGAGACCGCCGTTCCTGTCGTATGTAATCTGTACGATTTTACCATTAGCCAAAACCGAGAAGAGGGAAGGGTCAGGCGTTCCTTTACCAACAGTGTCAACTATTTCATCATCAAAGATATCGTGGTTGAGTGCTGTTACATCTCCGTCTTCCATATACCCGTCATTGAGGTAGGCTTCTCTGATTTTCCTTCCTGTTGTAAAGAAAAAGAACGAACGTCCCAACAGAATAGGCTCAATAGCCAAAGAGCCGTAACTTGAGTAGTGCTGTGAATAAAGGTTAGACACTGCATTGAAGTTCGCGGGGAGAGTTTTCTCGCAAGTAGAAATCCCGACAATAATCTTACCACAACCGGACGAGATAAACCTCACTTCGTCATTAGCCCCCGTATTGAGTTCGATTCTAACCGCACAAGAGTCTGTAGCTACAAAATCAACTGTAGTCTTTTCCTCGTAAAGTTCTGAAGCATTAGTGAGGTCATAAGTCATCAGCTCTTTCTTTACAGGGTAGGTAGAGGGATTATCTTTCTCCGGCTCATACTTATGATCATTGTCCTTTTCGGTTTCAGATGTGTACCAGTAGTAATCAGTCGCAAGAACTCTACCAAGTCCAGCTTCTGAAGGTTTAACAAACGGGTAATCTTCTCTTAATTCAGAAGCCCATACCTGTACGTCCTCTGTTCCATTGTTGTAGTACCACTTAACTTCGTTCCCGTCTCTCTTCTGTTTAGGCTGTCCCGATGCCGAGTCCCATGTGTAACGGGAAGTATAATTGCTGTCGGTGTAGAACATGTACCCGTTTGAGTAGAGGATATAATATTTTCCAACTCTGTAGAGCCGTGATGAATAATCGGGCTTATACCATGTCTCTATTGAATTCTCTGTCTCATAATATCCAGTGCCGGATGTCTGTGGCCATTCAGAAGAATCCTTTAATGCTGTCTCTGTAGTGGCTACTACTTGGAATTGTACAAAGTCATGAAGAGTCTCCGGTGAATAATCTTCATCCCCTTTAAGCCACTGAGAAGAGCCTATAGTTCTACTTTTCCAGATTGTCGAGGGTTTGAGTTTGGTGTTAGCCAGATATAAGGAATCGTTAATGATTGCAACAACCCCGGGGTATGTGCCCGCATCCCTATTTAAGTCCTTACAGTCCTCAAAGTCATTGAAGGAGGAAACATATGTCTCACTTGCTGAGACGATATTTGATTCGCTTCCTTTGTACTCTACAGTACATTTAACATCCTCATAGTATTTGTTTTCTTTCTTAAAAAGGACAGTGCCTTCGCCTTCCTCTTTGCCTTTGACAAAACAGACCTTCCCTTTTGCATCTTGGTTGAATACAAAATTGGTAACAAGGTTAACGCTAAGTCTATCGCCATCATATCTAAGGTAAACTGTTCTAAAGCTCTGAGACACGATATAGAGCCTGTCATAGTATTGGGCAAAACGCATACTACGACATATATCTTCAGAGAGTATCTGAGCTGAGTATGAAACAGACTCAACTCCGTTTATTTCAGAGTAGGTAGATGTAGCAAACATGGGGATAACATCGCCGTCCCTTACCCTGGACTTCTCTTTGAATGTCCCGTTCTCCCAATAGTAGAATATAACTACGTTATTCTTTTTGCCATCAGTAGTTGTTTCAGTCCCAAAGCCTATTAGAAAGTTCTCTTTGTCTGAAATTCTGAACGGGTGGATCGTATAAATACAGGTCTGCTCTACATCTCCTTCGTTGCCGGCATCACAGGAGAGTAGGGTACGCAAAGGGTAACGCCTCGTCATTCCTGTATCGTACATGGTCATAGCGTTTCTGAATGAAAATGAACCCTGTTGATAGCCGTCCTCTGCAAATCTTCCGGCTTGCTTTCTGCTTATCTCACCATATCTGAATCCGTTTACTGTAGTGGTCACTGTAGATACTCCTTCGGGGATGGTCTGTATTCCCTAACGGCATCTTTCTGAAGAGCCACACAAGCAGCAAGAGCTGTCTGCATTTTGGTTGTAGCGTTCTGCCCGAATGTTCCTTCGGGTGCTACCATTGGCGCGATATTTATAGCAAGCAGACAAGCTACAAGGTCTGTGAACGGAGCGGGATAATCCCAACTCTCATTGTCCAATTCCTTTGAGATGTCTACGAGGTAATCAAGTACAAGCCCGCCTTGAGCAAAGTAAATCTCTTTTCCTTTACGTGCAAAGCCGGCGTTATATTTTCCCTCTACAAGATAAGGCTTATATAGGTTGTCAGGGCATTTATACCCGTAATCGAATCCGTGATATTTATAATACCTCTCTTTGAGGTCTGTTGTGTCTGTGTCGTCTGTTACTGTAACAGTGTTGCCGTCTTTATCAACCCAGTCATAAAGGCGGTCTGTAAATGTGGCAGATGATACAAGCCAGAAGAATTCACCGCTTGCCATAGCAACGTGACATGCTGTCTCAATATTATCAGCACAATACTTAACTTCATCTGGTGTAGTTTCTTTGAGCCTTATCTTGTCATAACTGATGTTCAGCATGCCAAGAGCCTTTCTGTAAATTATGTCTCTGATTTTATCTGCCATGATTTCCTCTTTTTAAAAGGGCGACCCTCGAGGAGGGTGAGAGCCGCCCGGAAAACTAATTTCCAACTTCGGAGGAAGTTGATTACATATCGGTTGGCTCGATTGTCACCAGAAGTGCACCCTTAGTAACAGAGGTTGCATCTGTTGCAAGTTCGAGCCTTACATACTTCTCTGTTTCATCAGCCACCGAGGGGAGAGTGAATTCAAGAGGAGTAATCTTAGCCTTCTGGAGTTTAGCAGCAGCAATGCGAGCAGTGATGTAATTCTTGCTTGCAGTCTGAAGGCTGTTTTCTGCCGGAAGGAAGTGAAGAGTGAAATCAAGGTATGTCATAGTGCCATTTACCACGAAGTCCTCAATTACCTGAAGGCGAACTGTATATCTGCCCTTGTAGTTCCCTGTCCACTTGGAAAGGTCAATTGCAAGTGCACTTGCGGCAGTCTTTGTAGCCCCATCTGCCTGTCCTACAAAGATGGGAGTGGCAGTGTTGCTTGAGTAAGCAAGGTCTGTACAGGAGAAAGCCTTAGTCCCAAAAGTTGCGTTCTGTAAATATGCTGGCATTTTTTACCTCCTTATGCTGTAAAGACATCTGCCTTGTCGATTGTTCCGGAGACATAAGCCTCGGAAGTCTTGAAACAGACATCAGAGTAAAGTGTGATTCCAGAAGCGATCTGAAGAGTATTCGGCATCTGGACGGGGCTGACACCATTGAAGTTCCTGTTATCATTAGAGATAAACTGAACCTTTCCGCCCTTCTCGAGCTGGTAAGCCTCCATCTGATTGAGAAGTCTCTGGTTGCAATAGAACTCAAGAGAATATCCAGTCTCACCACGTCCGAAGAAATACTTCAGAGCAAGAAGGTTCCTCTCAAGGTCTTCCATCTCTTCATACATAGCGGTCTTGCTTGTGTGTCCGAGATAGATGTTTCTGACGGCACTGAGACAGTATCTGTTGAGCACTCCGATTCCGAAGTAAGCATCAATGTTGTATCTGTCATAGGTGTAGAAATTACCGTCACTGTCTTTGGTTTCGATATCACCCTTGAAGTCAAGGTTGAAACCCGCACCGGCGTTAGTTCCGATAGTTGACGGGAATGTTGTAAGAACTCCTTCCTTGCCGAATCCTACTGCGAGAACTGAAGTCCATACATTGCCGGCTTCTGTCTTATAAGTAGAATCCTTGCCTGTTCTTGAAGCGTTGTAGTTCGAGATTGCAAGAAGATTCTCATCGACTTTAAGGAACGGGTTTCTTCCGTCATCCATAAGTTCATGGCACTTCTGGATAGCGGCAGCGGTGTAGCACTTCTCAACGTAAGAGAAGAGACCCGGCACTTTCTTACCCTTTACTTCAGCGGTGTCTGTGTCTTCAGCAGAGAGAGAATAAAGCATAGTCTTCTGCTTGAGTTTTACGATACCACTGATGAGCTTCTGAAGTTCCTCTGTTCTCTGGAAAGCGATTTCTTCCGGAGATGCTTCAGCACCCTGCATTTTCTCCCACTGAATTCTGTCAAAGACACGCATTGTGCCAAATGACTTCTGCTCGTTAGCGAGCTTGATTTCAGAGGGTGAATAATGCTCATCGAGAGCTGCAACTCTTCCCATGTGGGAGAACTCACCCTTTCTTGTGAACCTTTCCCTGAGACCGTCATTAGTAGGTTTCAATGCGGCGTGTGTAAGGAAAGTAGATGTGTCATTCATCTCATCGACGATAGCCAACCCTTCTTCCGGCATACCGTTCTTGTAGTCAAAGATGGTTGGGTACTTGTTGTTAGCATAAAATGAATTTGCTGGCATTTTTAACTCCTATTACCATAAATTTTCGAGATTATGTTATATGCGTGATTAACAGAGGTCGGCTGTCCATCCTTTGTAGAGGACTCGAAAGTCGCTCCTCCGATTTCTTTACCAACTCTAGCCATCATCTTGACGAATGTCGGGTCATTATCCAGTCCGTTCTTTTTTATATCTTCTGATAAGTCCTTGCCCAATGATTCAACGGCTTTGGAATAATACCTGTTCTGAGTGTCAAAGTCCGCACCGAATATTTCCTTCTGTGTAGCACGTGCCGGAATCTTCTTTGAGTAATATGCCTCAATGGAATCAGCCTCCTCTTTACTAAGTCCGCTCTTCTTGAAGATTTCATCTGCATCCCCATATCCGTATTCGGAAGGAACTTCTTTTGCCACAGGGCGTTTCAAAAGTGCCCCGATAGCATCACTCGGTGAGTCGTACTTTGCGAGCTCATCATTCTGCCAATACTCTTTGGATAGAGTTTTAAGCCACGGTTTCTTGATTTCCGCTGAACCAACTTCTGAAGTCTGGGAACCATTGTTAGCGACTTCAGTGTTCTGAGTAGTTTCTTTCTCGTCCATGTTATCTCCTTAGACGTTTCCGTCTTTGTTGTACTGTTTTGCTTCGTACATCTCATTAACTCTCGGGTTAGAATCAAAGTAAGATTTAATCATTCCCCTTATAACGTTTTCGTCCAATATTCCGATTTCCTCCAGTTTCTTGACTGCCCAGTTACGTGTTGCGAGTCTTTCGCCGTCAATAACCGACAGAAGCCCACAGTCAAGCAGTAGGTTGAACAGCTCTTTCTGGCCGTTTTCTGTAGCATAAACACTTCTCACTCTGTCTCTGTGTTTAATACTTTCATCGTTTAACAATTTTTTATTTCTTCTGAAAGCGTCTAATATCATCTCATCCCCTGTGCATTGTTGAGGTTACTAGCCCCCGCTTCATTTCTGTCAATCTCACTTGCTTGCTGAAGAAGTGCCATCTGCTGTTGCTGTTGGATAGCCTTCTGCTGAGCTTCCTCGAACTTCTTTGTCTCTTCTTCTGTCATGATGAAGTCGGCATCAGCCCCGCTTGCCTTTGCTACAACCTTGAGTATGTTGTTAACCTTGAAATTTCTTGTCGCAATTGTCGGGTCTTGAGTAAGATTAGCCCAAGCTGTCGCATGCTCAACAATAGCTGAAGCGGCATTGGACTGAGAGTACATCATGAGTTGGTCACTCATAGCCGAAACAAAAGTAAATCTGACAGCATTCTTAGGCTCTCCGTTCTCGAAGTCTGCCATAACGCCATGAGTCGGGCGTTCAATTCTTCCGTTATTGAGCATGTTTACATAGGTGAGCTTCAATATGGGAAGAAGTTTCTGATTGAGTACGTTATCTGAGAGCGGGGCTATCTGGGCAAGGGACTCGCTCTTTATCTGGTTTACCTGTGTAGCGGTATAAACAGAGTCATGAGTCGTGAGGAAGTTCATGTAGTCGTTGTAACAGATACGCCTTATGACATCGACTTGATTTTGATAGTACGTCTGGATAGCCGTGATATCAGGGTCTTTGTCCATAGGCTGCGGGATATCGTTCTGAGATGAGAAATAATTACGTGCATATGGCTCGTCAGAGAATGATTCTTTAATCCCCTCGGGTACATTCCAAGCCTTGTGGTTGATTTTTGTAAATGCAACGCCGGCTTCATATCCTATGTGGTGGAGTCTTCTGAACTCCGAGATATACTTCATGGGAATTCCGATTCCATAGTGAGAATCAGATACCTGTTCCCAGATATGAATAACAACAGGGAAGTCTATATACCCACTCTCTTCAAGAATGTCTTCCGTGTCTATACATATATGAAGAGAAGCGTACTTCATGTTCTTACCTATGAGGAAGGAAACAGGATTGCCGTCAGAGCCGAACATCTTCTTTCGGTCTACGATGGCGAAAAGCATCCGATAGTGGGAGTTCGACCTTCCTGTAATGCACTGTTTCCTCAGTGTCTCAGGCATATCAGGGAATCTCTCAAGCATCTCATAGCCGTTCAAAGTGTACTGATAGAAGAAAGTGTCCCAGTTGTTGAACCGGTCGTGGTTAAACCAGCATCTCCACGGAACAAGAGTTTCATAGAAGGTCTTATGCCTTGTAGTGTCCTCTTGAACAAGCTGACACGAATATCCACCGATAATGGCATCCTTACTTGCCAGTTTTGAGGAAGCATACATGTTAGATGTGGCAAATTCCTCCATCATTGCTTTCTCGACATAGGAGGTGTATTCGAGGTCTTCAAGAGGATTCTGCCCCATCTTGTATTTTCGTGGAGCGATGTTGACAGCAAACCACTTTGAGTTCTGGCTCATGAGAGCTGAGTTGAATCCACTGTCCAGTGTCTCTATGGCTTTGGCATCCTCACCTTCATACTTACGTTCATCTTTGACAGGAGAATCATCACAAGCAGAAAGCGACTTCGTTCTGTGGCCTAGAAGAGACATAGCCTCCCACCGGAGGGCATCAGTTTTGGCTCTTAATGTCTTCTCGTAATCAAAAGCCTCAAGAATAGTCTCTATCTTTCTGTCTTTCTGTTCCATAAAGCACCTTAGAATCAATATTATATTGCTTCTATTCAATATTATGACAGTTTAGTGATATTTACAACACCGGATTTTATTTTCAGAAAAGCATAAGTTGTTCCGGAATCAGCGATACATGGTCTGTTTTCTTGTTTGTATAGATACACTCTCTCTTCAATAGAGCGTTGTTATCACCGACAGTAACTCGCTTGTCCTGTTCCCATGCTTTATAGAACCTCTCATTAAGTTTAGGCATTTCATAGGATGAGAAGTAAACAGTGTAGTCCCTAGATTCGACCCAGTTATAAAACTCTTCACTGTCAAAACCTTTGTAGGATTTACAACAAGTGGATTCATAAGGTGGATCACAATAGACAACATCGCCCCCTTTGTAGACATAATTCAAATAGGTGTCATTACTGAGTTCTATCTCACATCCAGATAAATCTTTCATACGAGCCAATGCACACATGGATTGAAGTCTGGCATAGCTTTCAAGATACTCCTTTCTCTTTCGCGGATCTATCTTTATCTTCTTCAAGAGTGAATCATCACCGAATACCATAGAGTAGTGAAGAGCTTTCTTTATAGGCTCAAGCTCTTTAGAGTAGGCATAATCAGTGAGGTTATTACTGAACGAAAAGCAGAAGGCTGCGTATGGATCGGTTTCCCTTAGCTTAAAGAAGTTTTCTCTGCATATCCACCGGTTTTCGTTCTCGAACTCACCATTGATAGCCATCTTGAATGCCTTGAATACAAGAGGGGAAAGTTCATTGTATAAAACGCCATCCCACTTAGGAGATATAGAAGCACAATGCGAAATAGCACCGCCGCCACCGAATAGGTCAACAAGCCTCTTTCCGCTCGGCAAGTATTTAATAATCTCTTCTGCAATCTGGTTTTTAGAGCCCATGTAAGGTAATCCGTATCTCATATTATTCCTAATAAGGAATATAACTTCCTTTTGGTATCGTGTATGGGTCTGTAGGTGCTGCTATTGCACGTAGGACTTTAGGGTTAGAGGCGGAAGGGAATATCATACTCGCCCCTGTTTCGGCATCTGCTATTCTCGATAGAGCATCCAAGAAGTCATCATGGTCTGAGAAAGGCCATCTTGAATACTCATCCTCTATGAACTTAGCGAAAACATCCACTGTTCTTCCGTCATAGTTTACATACGGGCATTTATCGGCAATTACAATTCTATAGTTTCTAAATAAAGGCTCAAGAGACATGATTCTTGCGGTCTTCATTTTCATACCGCTCGGGCTCATCCTATCGTCCAGAACAAGTTTTGGTCTTGTAGTAGCTGCGTGAATAGGGAAGTAGAAATTCATTTCTTTCTGTAGGTTTCGGATATTGAACATATCTGTACTTAAACCCGATTGTTCGTACCAGACATTGGGGTATTTATTTCCCGTTGCCCACTTTTGCACTTTCTCAAATAACTTTTCATATCTCTGAGAAGGATTTAATTTATCGTAAACCGCATCAGCTAAAACGTACTTTCCATCAGCTCTTGTACCTACTACTATCATGGCAGTGTAGTCGCTCTTCTTGTTCTGTGTATTAGCCGGGTCAACCATTATGTACCAATTGTATTGAGAGCGATTCTTAAATATCTCTTCATAAGGCTCTCTGACAAGCCACTCATCTAGGAATCTAAATGAAGCGGATTGCTGCGGATTACACATAATCTGAGAAGCAAATACGAAGCCTACCATTGTGGCTTCTTTGTTGTTTATGTACTCCTTTGAGTACAAGACAGTAGTCCCGTCCTGTAACCTTGCCGGCTTGATACGTAGATTAAACCGAGACCCACCCATTACGCCTTTCTCTTTATAGAACGGGTTCATAATTGCAAAGTACGTATCATAATAATCATATCGTGTACCGATTACTCTGAATCTCACGTTCTCACCAGAACCTGTATTGAGCGACATCTTCCAAGCCTCAGTCGTTTTATCGTTCTGCTCTTTAGTTCTTACAGAGTCGGGTGTAACGCAGTCATCATATACGATGATATCGAAGTGCATACCAACAGGCTGTCCAGAAACCAACCCATAACCCGAACAGGTAGGCTCTTTGCGTTTTGTTTTACGAATCACTTCAAACTTCTCATCAGACCATTTAAAACCCTTATTGTCCGTTTTTCCGAATTCGTCCTTGTATTCGTACTTACCTTTTTTGGTATTGTTCGGTATAATATCTGGAAACAACTCTTTAAGCCTGGGCGTTTCCAAACCCGTTCTAATCTGCCTAACAAAGTTCTGAGCAATAGTAGCGTTATAAGAAATAATACCCACTGCGATTTCAGGATTGTTCAATATGTCCTGAACTGTTAGAAGGTAAGTAATAATCGTACTTTTGAAATGCTCACGAGCCCATATGTCTATATTGAAATCGGGATTAGCCTGAACTTCTCGACAGCGATTGAACAGCCACGGATGATATACAGTCTCGCCGTTTACGTCTTCAGCAAATAATTTCTCAATGCCGAATATGAAATACCCTAAATAATATAAATCACTCTTGCAGAGTTCCCGCTCTACAGTATCAAGAGTGCCTTCTTTGCTTGCTGCCGAAAGGAGGTTTTTTATATCCTCCATGTAGGAAATCACATCATCCTGTGTAAAAGGGTCATTAGGGTCACAGACTATCACGGCTTGCTCCTATAGGGTCAGCCTTCGCGTATTCCTCTTTAGTAGGAATGTCTTCATAGTTGACGTCTATCTGCTCGTCTATTGCGAGAGGCTTATTCAATCTGTACTTATCGAGTAGATTCTGAACTTTATTAACCTGTACACGGTCATTGGTTATTGTCTTTACGCCACTGAGCTGATACTTCTTATCAAGCTCATTCATCTTCATATAAGTATTAGCCGCGGCTATCTGGTCAGAGAAAGTAGGTGTAGTTTCATGAGTAACCCCATCCTTATCTACACTTTCCCCTTTGGCATTGCCCATGGCAATCTCATAAATATGCCTTTTGAGCCTTGAAGTATCGAGGTCTTCAGTTAAATAAATCTTATCTTTGTTCTTCTGTAAGTAGACACCAACAGCAACCTTCTCTTTAAGAGTACGGATTTTGCTGTGCATCTTAGTTCTGGTTTTAGGGTCTACCTCATCACCCGGTTGAAAATATCCCGCTGTGATTAAAGCAGACATCTGAGTCTTGCCGGCTAATAAACAATCACAGAATACCTTCTCTTGTTCACTTACAGTTTTCTCTAAGAATCTTCCCATGTGTTAAATCTAACACTTTTATTGAATCCAAACAATAAAGAATTGATTTTAAACAACACGTGTGCTAATTTTATCACATGGACGACTACTCTGTTAGGTTTTGGAAGAACCTCGAGACAATAGCTAATGAAAAAGGAATATCATGGTCAGAGCTGGCAAGACGTATAGGAATTGCAAGGGTCTCTCTGACTCATGCCAAATCAAACCACAATCTGCCCAGAGTAGATCGTCTCCTTTCTATAGCAAAAGCTCTCGAAGTACCCCTCGAAGATCTCATAAAAGTATAGCCCCTTCATGGCATTTTTCCCTCCTTTATTGCCAAGAAGCGGGCTTTTTTGAGGTATACCTAAATACCCGGAAATATATCCCCGGGAAATTTCGATACCTTTTTTCAAAAAATTGAGGTATTCCTAAAAATCACACCTTTGCACTGAATAAAAAGCCTACAATCAAGAGAACAATGGTCGCAAAAATAACCACTCCAAGCATCCCTTTATCCCTTTCCTCTTCACTCTTACCCGAATCCCACTTAGAAATAGCGTAAATCCCCAGAACCAAGACGATAAGACCTATAACTACCATCACTTTCCTCCAATCAAAGTATAGCTTATCAAATAAGCAAAGTAAAATTCTCTCTCAAATTAGCCCGATTTTGAGGTATCCCTCAATTTTTTTCTTCA
>CAVJEL010000176.1:0-37588 GCA_963648635.1 Ruminococcus intestinalis | reverse complement strand
GTCGTGGCAGCTTCTCTGCCGCGGTTCTCTTTTTCCGTGGCCGGTTTTCCACCGGTAGTTTTCCTTCCGGCCGTGGCCGGCCTTGCTTACTTGCTTTTTTGCTTCTTTGACCGGTTTTTAAGGTTTCTTTAAGGCGTTGTCAAGTGTTTTTGAAACTTTTTTTGGTGCCAACCCGCTATTTTTTTCGCTTGTTTTTTAGGCCAAAATCGCGAAAAGGGCAAAATCGGGAAAAGCCACATTTTGCGAAAAAACGCGTTTTTCCAGAAAAAAACAAAGGTGAAAAATTATTTTTCGAATTTTTCCGAGGCTGTTTTCCGCTTTTCCGTTTTTTCATGGCTTATTTTCTCCGGTTTTCCTCTCCGGATTCTTCCTGTCTTTACTCCGGCTGAAAAAGCCGGATTTTTTATTTTACATCATGCGGGATTTTTCTCTCGGAGTTGACTCCGAGTTTTTTCTTTGGCTTTCTTCAGGTGGTATTTCTGAAATATACCACCAAGTTTTCCTTCCTGAAAAAGACCCCCACCCCCCTTTTTTTAAAGGTGAAAATGAAAACCGCCATTTCTGGCGGCATGTCTTATTTTGAGTTCAGCTTGAGTTCTTCTCTGGTGTAGGCCTTGTCAAGTTCGAGCTTGGTGTATTCGTTTTGATTAATGCCAACCGTCTTTGTCTTTGCTGGCTCTATTCCGTCAGAGCTTATCCGGAGTTCTAGGATGTATGCCTTCTCTCCGTTTCTCTCGATTTCCTTTCTTGTCACGGCGAAGACCTTCAGGTCCCTCATGAGCTCGATTGTCTTCAGTCTTTCCTTGTCCACCGAGTTGAGCAGTTCCTCTTTTTTCTTCTCTGCCGGCTTTTCTTCCAGAGCGCTTTCTGCATTTTCTTCTTTTTCTTCAGGTTCTGGTTCCTTGCTGTCTTTGTTCGCGATCTTCCATAGGGCCTTGCTGGTTCTATCGATTCCGTCCCTGATTGCGTTCAGCGTGACGACGAACCATGCGACGACTATCAGTCCTATGATGCCGAAGATGACGGCCATCACGATCATCGCCGTCGGGTCCCACTGGGCAGCGCTGAGTGTTGTCATGATTTATTCCTCTTTTCCGTTTCTTGCCTTCCTCTATTCGAGGCTCCAGTACTTCTCGTATCTGGTGAAGACCGGCTGGCTGGGCTGGTCGTCATCGTCCTTCTCGTACCGTATCTCGCCTGTCTCCCTGTCTTTTCCTGCCTCGCGGTAGCCTCTTACGATGTGAACGATCGCGAGCATTCTTCCTTCCTCTTCTGGGTCGTCCAGCTTCTCGTATTCCGTCAGGGTCAGCGTGATTCCCATTCCTGGCTCGGTGAGGTCAAGCTTGGCAAGTCCGCAGCATGCGTCGAAGTCGTCGAATGCGTCCTCTCGGCTGTCTGGGTCATGTGCCCTCTCCTCGCTTGCCATCGTGAAGATGGGATGGAGCCTTCCGTTCTCGTCGATTCGGCTCCTTAATGCGAATATCTTCCAGTTGATCATGTTGGAGTTTGTCTCTCCTTTCCTTTGTCCGGCTAGTATATCACTTTCGGCGCGCCATTTGAATAGGCGATGCGCCATCATGGAATACCCAGTCGACGAATTTCTGCTGTGCGTCATGGGCCTCCTGCCCTATCTCGGATGCCGGAGGAACGTATTCCGCTTCTTCCTGAGATACCGTCTCGGCGTTCTTCTGTATCTTGCCGTAGGCCGTATACATCAGCGCCATCTTGTAGAGCTCGAATTCTATGTCTGTGAATTGAGAGCTGTTTTTGGCTGTCATGAAGAGGAATGCTTTCGGGTACTGGTCCTGCGGATTCGAGGTGAGGTACTTCTTCTGGTCCGTGTCAGGGTCTGTCTCGTTCAGGCGGTTGAGGGCCTGCTTCTCAAAGAATGCGATCTCGGCTTTGGAGTAGTCGCCGTAGTCCTTCTCCGGCGCCGTTTCCGTGTCCGTAGAGAGGGAGGATGCGTCAGCTTCTACGCACGCGTGCGGGCGTAATGTTGTCTTAGTTGTCTTATTGTTGTCTATAGTTGTCTGTTGTCTATGTGTTTCCCTAGCGATACCAGTTTGACTCGCTAGCGATACCACCCTGGTATCGTTGGCGATACCACCAGTAGTATCGTTGACGATACCACCCCGTTTCCTTTGCGATACCGGTATTGTTTTGATACCAGTATCGTTAGCGATACCACCTGCGACTTGTTTAATCGGTCTGATATTGATCGAGTAGGAGCTGACATGGCCAGGGACCGAGAAAATGGTAATCAGGCCTTTCTCGCTGAGTCTCTGTATGGTCTTGATGACGTTAGGCTTGTTGATTCTGGTCCATTCCATGAAGTCCTTGGCAGATATCTCCACCGGCTTTGCAGCCTTGGTGACGTCCTTTCCGTCCATTTCCTTGTACTGGAACGAGTATATTCTTGCATAGATCATGAGCTCGCTTCCTGTGAGTCCTAGCTGGCCTATCATCCAGCCCTGAATTTTAACATATTTGTCATCAATGCTTGCCATGTCGGAGTACCTCTCTCTTGATTTCTCTTGAATTCAACTTGATTTCGGACAGTCTCTAAACTAGGACTTCCGTAAAAGCCCTAGTTATCGAGCTTTTTTGATTATCTTGATTTCCTACTTTTTCTTCTTTTTTCCGGTCTTGTCGACTCGGTCCTTCATCCCCTTCGGGCTGGGCATCTCGATTGCTCCAGGGTCGTTAGGGTCGCCCTTCTGTTTCTTCTTTTTCTTCTGCTCCATCGTGAGGCTCACGAGGGCATAAATCACCAACGTGAGCACTATCGCGAAGAAGCCGGCCATGGATATCCAGAAAAGCGTTTCTGAGGCCGCCTCATGCATTGCCAGCGTCATCGCTGCTGCTTGGCTCTTCCTGCGCCTCTACGGCCTGTTTCTGTGCGTCCTCGCGTCTTCCTCTGAGGTAGTTGTCGATGTAGCTCTGTACCGCGGTGGCGAACTGTCTTAGCTTTTCGATTGTTCTTTCGTCTGTGAAGAGGTGTTCGTTGTAGGAAATTTTGATTTTCCAGTCGGTGTCAATGTAGCAGGTCACGGTCCAGTGTGTCTGGAGGAATTGGTCGTTCACGAAGTAGTCGCTGGCGAAGAATTCGATTGTCTCGGAGGTTATCCTGGCGGCGTAGTCCCTTCCGAAGTAGGCCTGATATGCCGCTATGATGGAGTCGGCTCCTATTTCTCTCAGCTTTGTCATCTTGTTCTTATCTCCTTTCGAAGGTCGGCTTCTCCCAGAAGGTCTTGTTGATCAGTCTCTTGACTGTGTCATAGTTCTCCTTTGCGACCATCGTGTTTGTGTCAAATCGGATGTATGTCTCGGTTTCGTCGACAGTCGGGTAGATGTATCTGATCGTGTCGACGTTCACCAGCATCTTGTCGTCGTCCTCTGATGTGAGTTCGATGAATTTGCTTGTCATGTTCTCCTCTTTCCTTTCTAGAACAGCTTAAGCTGTCCTTCTGTCGTCGCAGGGTCCGCTCCGCTGATTCCGGAGTAGCATCTGCGTATCATCGTTATTGCATCTTTGATGCTGCCTACCTTACCTTTGTAGAAGCGTTCGCCGTAGCCCTCTTTCGGTTCGCGGTGGTTCCATTCGCACCATTCCTCGTATGTCTGAGGCTTGAAGAGGTCCAGGGCGATTGTTCCGTCCTCGTTTGCAATCGCTGAGTCCGGCATGCAGTACATGAAGTACTCCTTGTAATTCGTTCTTCTTCCTGTCAGCCATATCAGTCTCAGCGTATGGTCGTCGTTTGTTCCGAAGTCTCTGGCGGTGCTGACTTTGAGGTACTCTTCCTTTGCCAGCGCCTCGTATAGCTCTCTGGCCTTTGGCTTGAGCTTCTCGACCGGTATCCGCATGAAGACGTTATTTTCCATCGCTGTTCTCCTTGTCTTTCTCTCTCTTATCCTGTGCGAGGTCAATGATTGCCATCCAGCACAGGTAGTGAGGGTGAGGAACCATTCCCCAGTTGAAGAAGGTCTCACCTAGGTTAGGGTCGTCCAGGATTTCTATAAGGCGGTCCAGGCATTCGTATTTCATTGACTGGCAGTCCACCTCCCTCACCGCCTCGTCCGCTTCTTCTCTCTGTTCGTCGGTGAGGTCAAGTTGGAGCATGTAGTCATGTGCGTCGTTTTCGAATTCCTGCCAGTCGAACACCTCGTACTCGCCTGCGTCGACCTTCTCTGATACGTAGTGGATGTTCCTTGGGTTGAATTCGTCAAGGTATACATCGTGCCAGTTTCCGCTGATGACGAGAGGCTTGTAGTCTCCGAAGCAGAGGATGCAGTATCCATGTTCCTTCTTCACGACGTCGACGTATGAGTAGTAGCCTCTTCTCTTGAAGATGATATTCGTCATCCTTCCTTTGTCGTCGAGCTTGTAGGTGATCTCCGCATCATGTGACATGATGCTTTTCGTCTCATCGTAGCTTCTGATGTGCATGTGTCATTTCTCCTTCTTCACTCGCTCCACCTTGAGAGCCTGTCTTCTGTGCTTCTCCTGCTGGAGGATGAATTTTCTTCCCTTCTCGAAGTCTTCTCTTTCCTTCTCTCGCTTGCTCAGCTCGATGTCGATCTTGTAGACGATCCGTACAATGTCGTACTTGGTCATGTGCGACTGTTCTATCGCCTTGTCTCTCTCCACCCCTGTGAGGAGGTAGGAGAAGAGGCGGAGCTCGTCATCGCTGAGGGTCAGTAGCTTTCGTGTCCCCATATCGGCACGGAGTCGACCACGCTCCTCATCCTGAACAGCTTTACATCGTCATAGTAGCCTCTCATCTGTTCCTTCTTTGCCTCTTCCAGTGCCTTTGCGAATGACAGCCCAGGAAGGAATTTTCTTTCCTTGGTGGTGTATCCGGTTCCGTCTGGGTAGACGCCGTTCTTGAACAGCTGGAGGAAGTATACAGGCTTGTCGAGGAGGTTCCTCAGCTGTATCTCTCTTCTTTCATCGTTCATAATGTCTTTGATTGCTCCTTGTAGATTGTTTCCTCTTTGACTAGCTGTTTTCCACTAGTCCGTTCTGCTTCAGCTCTTCCTGCTTTCTTCTTAGGAAGTCTATCTTTTCGTCCGATGGGATTCCTATGAAGACGTCGACTTCTCTCGTGTTGATGTCGATGGTGATGTATGCTCCGTCATGCTCGATTTTGTAGACGCCGATGTAGGCGTTCCTGAAGCCGAGTTTCTCCAGCTCTTCAGGGTTCTTCTTTGCCTTCTTTGTCGTTTTCATTCTGTTTTCCTTTCTGTGATCGGATGTGGTACTGGATGATGTGTGCGTATGTGTTTCTTCTTCCTATGTGAGGGTAGTTTGCGATGAACCAGTTCAGGATGTCGTCCAGTGCCTCCATCTCATCGTCCGTAAGTGTGAGTTTTTTCATCAGTGGAAGCCTCCGTTCTTTCCGCATATGTAGACAGGGATGGAAGGGAAGAGCCTTCCGACTTCTTCCCTCATCTCGTTCTCTCTAGCGTTCTTGTCTGAAAGGTGCATCAGGAATATTCCCTTGCACCTTTTCAGGTTCAGTTTCTGAAGTATCGTCTTTGTTCCGTATAGTCCCATATGCTGGTGGAATATTCGTGAGTATCTGTTTATGAGCGTCACGTCTCCTTCCTTCTTTGCCTTGGAGTATTCGATGTGCATCGGCTGGTCCGAGTAGTTGCATTCAATCATGCAGAGGTCAATCGGTATCCTGCTCAGGTCCGCCTTGAAGGTCTTGCAGTCGTTCACGAAGAGGATGTTCTGGCCTGTCATCGTGTCTCGGATGACGAAGCCCATCGGCTCCGGCGCATCATGCTCTACGATGAACGGAAGGACCTCTACGTTTGATGCAATGTATTTTGGTTGCCATTCCACCAGGGTGTTGTGTTCGGTGGCCGGTATGCCTACTCGCTTGTCTTCCAGGGTTCCTTTCGAGGCGTACACCTGTATGCCTTTCTCGTTGATGATTCTTGCTCCTGCCGCATGATCTCCATGGCTGTGAGTTATGATGCACGCCTCGCATTCGGAGAGCTTGGTTCCCTGAAGGATTGCTCTCTTCATGAGTTCCTTGTACGGGAAGCCAGCCTCTACCAGTATCTGATGTGACCATCCTTCATGGATGAATTTCATGATGTAGGCATTGCCTGAAGACGAGCTTCCGAGGCAATACATCTCAGGTGTGTCTAGTTTCATCTTTTAGAATGGGAAGTCTTCCGGCTCAGGAGCAGGCTCTCTGGGCTCTTCCTTCTTTGGTTCCGGTGCAGCTTTCGGAGCATCCTCGAAGTCGGTCACGGCGGGCGTTCTCTTGCTCATGGCCTGTGTGTCGACTTCTTTCTTTGCATCCTCGTCTGCGGTCAGGTCGATGACCTGTGCAGGTGCCTGTTCGTAGTCTTCGTTTGTGACAGTCTCTTCCATGACCGATGTCACGAATGTGTTGTGATAGTCTTTCGGGAAGTTCTTCAGGGCGTTGTTCTTCATCTTGCGGATGATCATGTTTTCCTGTGTCGGTCCGTTCCATGCAGCGCTCAGCTTGCCTCTGTAGCAGATGTCCTTGTCGGCGAGTATCTGTTCGAGCGTCATGTCCTTTGCCTTGGCTAGGATGTCGGAGCGGGTCTGTCTGTCTTCCTTCTTGATGAGGTTGTTGCTGATGGCCATGAGGAGGTTTGTCTTGACTTCCTCTCTCTCGCTGATGAGGTACTGTACGCTTCCGTCGGTCATCTCTACTGGGTAGACGATTCTGATTACCTTTCCGGTTCCTTTGGGAGTCCATTCCGGCGGTTCGATGGAGATGCCTTTGAAGTGAGGATACTTGAATTCGTCCTTCTCTCTGACCAGCCACGGCTCGTGAACTTTCTTGACTCCGATTCCGTATTTCTCGACTAGTTTTCTCCAGCCTTCTCCCTGTGGAGAGAATGTGAATTGGTCGCCTCTGAGCACGATGGATGCCTCGCATGGGAACGATGTGACTGATAGTTCACTTTCTGCAATCTGGATTAATGTGTTCTTGATGCTTGTCTGGTCCAGCTTGTTCCATTCCTTGATGCTTCCGTCCCATCCCTTTCTTAAGTCGTTCATCTTCTGGAGCGCTCCGACCATGCACTGCTTCTGGTAGTCGTTTGTCTCAAGTCCGACGCCTTTGAGCGATTGCACGACGCTCGGAAGATATGTGTTCGTCACCTTGTCTAGTCCCGTCTCGAATGCCTTCTTGGTTAGTTCGTTTGCCATTTCTATGGTTCTCCTTTTTTACATGATTAATACGGCCGTAGGCTCTGCGTAGTTGTCGTCGACCATGGAGGTCAGCACCTGTGATTCAGTGTCGATGGATTTGATGGATTCAGTGTCGAGTGTCTCTCCCTCATCGAAGATGATCGTCATCGGTTCTATCTCCAGTGCCTTCCTGATGTCGTTGATGATTGCTATTCCGGTGAGGATTCTTTCCGAGTTGGAGCCGTTGACGTATGGTGTCTTCTTTCCTCTGATCAGCGGGTAGCACACCTCGTTGAAGCTTCCTTCCTTGATGTTCGGCTCTATGAGCACGAATTCTATGTCAGGGAATACGGTCTTAGTCTTTGCGTTCGTCATCGCCAGCTTTGCGAGGATGAATTGCTTGAGCGTTTCCTTCTTCTCCTCTGTGGTTGTCAGGTTGTGATTGATGATGGTCTTCTCGCACTTGAGGTTCTCGAAGTCAGCCTCTGCGTTTCTGTAGATTGTCGCCTTCTCGATGGCTGCCTGAGCGTTGGTGAGCTCTTCCTTTGTCGCCGCATCGAATGTCGCTAGCTTCTCCAGCTTTGTGACCTGGCTGCTTCCTTGAGCGTCGATGAGATTGCTTTGTTCTTCCTTGAGCTTTGCCTTGAGGATTTCTAGCTCTTCTCGGCGCTGTGACTTATAAGGCACTATCGAGTTGAGGGCCTGTCGTTTCATGTCTCTCTTCTGGCATGTCGATGAGAGCTCGTTCTGAAGCTGAGCTATGGCGCTGTCGGAACTCTCAGCGAGCTGTCTATTGTATGCGTCAAGCTCAGCCTCAAGTCTTGAGATTTCAGTGGCGCATGCTCTTCCTCTCGCTACGCAGTCGACCGAGTCTCCGTTCTTCCTGTTCTCGAAGTCCTGTCTTGCCTTGTCTTCCTCATCCTGGTTCAGTACCGCTCCGCAGTTAGGGCATACCGTTTCAGTGAATTTGAATTCTCTTGCTTTGATTTCTGCGTAGTTCTGTCTGAGTCTTTCCTTCTTCTGCTTTGCCAGTTCGATTTCCTGCTTCTTGTCTTCTATCTTCTTCCTGACCGAGTCAGTCCTGTTCTGCAGGTCGCTGATCTGTCTCGTGAGCTCATCTGCCTTGTTGCATTGCTTCTGGTAGTCATTCATGGCGGCCTGACGTCCTTTCGTATACTCCTCGAAGCGTTCGCCTTCTTCCAATGCGATGGAATTCTCAAGCTCGGAGATTTGAACGTTCAGGGCCTTGATTCTTGCGTTGATTGCGTCAGCGAGAGGGTTTGAGCATCCTTGCTCATCTTCCTCTATCTTCTTTCTTCTTTGTTTTATGTTTTCGACTAGTGCTCTTGCATTCTTTGTCTCCTCGTCGGTCGTGAGGTTGTCCTGCATCTTCTTCTGCACGAAGTCTATGTTGCTCACGTTGGTGGCCATCTGGGCCTTGAGTGCCTTGATGGAGTCGGCGTATTTCTTTGCCAGCATGTCGGTGTGTCCGTTCAGCTGCGCAAGGTCAGCCTTGATTGTTCCGTATTCAGGATGGGCCTCGAAGATGTCATCGTCCTTGATTGTTCCTACCAGCTGGATGATGAATTGTCTTGCGTTCTTCCATTCTTCCTGGCCGAACAAATAGAGCGGATTGATGAGTGCCTTTGCCATGTTGATGGAAGGATACATCGTAGCCTTTGCTGCCTGTACACCGAAGAGGAGGTCCTTGAGCATCATCATGGCTTCCTGCTTTGTCTTGTAGAGGACTCCGTTCACGTAGTAGCTTGTCTCATGGCCTGTGAGGGTCTCTATGTCGCTTCCTCTTGTCTTGGTCCACTTCTCTCTGTAGGTCTTTCCGAATGTCGTACCGTCATCGAATGTGACCGTCACCTCGGTCAGGGCTCTGTTGTTGTCATGAGGGACGATCGTGTCGAAATCGTTCGTGTTCTCAAGCATCGAGTCCGTGAGCAGCCAGTATGCTGCCTGAAGCGCGTTTGACTTTCCTATGTGATTCTTGCCTTTGATGGCTGTTCTGCTTCCTAGGAAATATTCAGCGCTGGTGATGTTCCTGAAGTTGCTGATGGTCAGCTTGCTTATTTGTTTCATAAAGTTTTGATTGCTCCTTGTGTGTCATTTCGTATCTTCCCGTATCGGCTCCATGTCGGTCGGATAGATGAGCCAGTCGTTTGAGAATATGTCTTCCCATGATGGCTTGTATCTCTGCTCGTCCCATCCGCCGTTTGGCATGAAGAACGGATGCCTTTGGCCCTTGACCACGTATCCGCTTCCGTGCCATCCCTGCCTTGCCACCATGCTCTTTCCTTTGCTGACGGCTTTCATCGCGTTCCTGAAGTCTGTCATAGCGCCTGCACCTCGTCAGTCGGTTCTTCTGGAGTGATGTCGATATAGATGTTCTCTACCTTGCAGTTCTTTGGATCTCCGTCGAAGTGGCCTACCTCGTTCTTTGTGAACGGGTATTTCTGGCCGAACACCGCGAATGCGATGAGGAAGTCCTTCCGGACCAGCTTCTTCCCGATTCGTACTCTCGGATGCTTGTGCTGGACCGTATCCTTCACTTCGTTGAGCTCCGTCGGCTTCTTTGACTTCCCGTCGTATGAGAGGATTCTTCCGTTCGCGTCGCATCTGTATATGTTCTTGGCGGTCTTGACGATGGTCCATCTGATCGTTCCGTTTATCTCGTGTCTTGGAACGTATGCGACGATTCTTCCTTTGAAGACTTTTTCTTTCATAGGTCTTTCATTTCTCCCAGCCATGCTCGGAAGCCTATCACCTTGCCTCTCTCATCGTAGTAGGATGAGAAGAACAGCCAGTGCCCTTCTGAGTCGAAGAGTTTGAATGTTTCGCTCTCTTTCCTGGAGCAGGTCGTGACTTCTCCTGTGCCTTTCCATGCCGGAGTGGCGCTCACGAGCACTTCCTTGGCGATTGTCTTGCCTTTTCTCAGTGCCCTCATGTAGCCGATTCCGGTCTCGATCTGATACTTTCTGAGTGGAACGATTTTCGAGTAGATCCTGCAGTCCGTCCCGCGGTCAAGAGTAAGGCTTCCGCGGCTGTCGATGATGACTCTTCCGATTTTCTGGTCCATGGATTCATTTCTCCTCTCTGGATTCCGCTTTCTCCAATGTGTCTAGGTTCCTGCGGAGGTCCTTTTCTGTAATCCCGTATTGCCTGAAGTACTTCTCTGCGATCGAATGAGGCACGCCTTTGATGCCAGGATTGACGAGGTTGTTGGTGCGAAGGTGTGTCATCCATTCGTCTTCCATCTTCCCGTATATTGCTTCCGCCGTTTCCTTCTTCCCGCCATAGATGGTGAGGATGTTCACAGCTTCCGTCTTTGTGATGTAGAGGTTGTTGAAGTTCTCGACCGCTCGTCGCAGTCTTTTCTTGACGTCTCTTTTCATGATTGTCTCTTGCTCCTTTGTCTGTTAACCGATGAAGATCTCTCCGCCTTGCTGGTTGCTCAGGTTGAGCTTCTTGCAGATGATGTCGATTTCGATGATGTCAATCGGCACCTCTCCGTTGAGGCGTCTTGATACAGCAGTCTTGCTTTTGCCGAGCCATTGGGCGACGTCAGCGTAGGTGTAGTTGTTCTTCGCGAGCTCTGCCTTGAGTAGATTCTTTCTGATCATGTTTCCTTCTCCTTTCTTTGTCGCTTTTTATGCGACACCTAGATAATACTTGCTTGTGGCGTAAAATGCAACACTTTGTTGCAAAATAAGTATTGCTTGTTGCTTTTTCCGATAATTTTCGCTATCATTGTTGGCAAGGAGGCTGGTTCCATGGAGCTTACGATTGAACAGATTCAAGAAAACCGAATAAGGAGGCTTAAGGAGGCCAGGAAGGCTTCCGGCCTGTCGCTGAACGACGTCGCATCCGCCCTGCACATAAACAAGTCGACGCTCGCCAGGTGGGAGAACGGCATCATCAACGGATTGAAGCTTCCGCATCTTAAAAAGCTCGCTGAGCTTTATGGCGTCAGCGAGCAGTGGCTGTTCGGGTATGATGTCCCGCGCGTTCAGGATTCCGAGAAGACAAATGAAATAAAGGGCAGGATCCTCGACCTGATTGACAAGGCCTCGGATGAGGATCTCATGAAAATAAAAGCCGTCCTTGATGTCTTCCTCTCTGGCAAAAACGGAGGCGACGATAAATGATCTATCATGACAAGAAAAATGACCGATACATCATACAGGTCTATTCCAAGGGCCCTGATGGAAAGCCTAAAAGAAAATGCGCCACCGAGCATTCGCTCAGCGACGCGAAGAAAACAGAGGCCCGCATGTATGCCGATGCGAGGAAGGGAGTCACGGGCGTCGATGCCCTCACGCTTCCTATCCTCTGGGCTGAATATAAAAACTATTGCAGGCCGCGCGTGAAGCGGACCACCTACGAGACCTATGAGCGTCTCTATGATTATCATCTGGAGCCCTTCTTCAAGGATGAGAGGCTGAACGGTCTTCCTTCTTCCTTCTTCCAGGAATGGAAGGACAGCCTCCCTGATAATTTCACGCTTGCGTCGAAGCATCATGTGTATACCGTCCTGCACATGATTCTCCGCTACGGTTTCCGTACTCATGGCTGTCTGGCTCTCCAGTCGCTGGAGATGGTCGGCGACTTCAAGGAGTCGCCGGACACCGCGCTGATGAACAAAAGCGATGAGCTTCACTACTGGACTCCGGTCCAGTTCGAGATGTTCTCGCAGTCGATGAAGGCCTTTGCCATGGCGGTTCCGGAGGAGAGTCCTGGTTTCATGGTCCGCTGGTCGTCCTACGTCCTGTACTCCGTTCTGTTCTATGCCGGTCTTAGAAGAGGCGAGGCGAACGCTCTCTATGTCTCTGACTTCCATGACGGCGAGCAGCCTTATCTCGATATTTCGAAGTCCGTCACGCATAAGGTCAAGGGCGGCGGCTGGTTCCTTACCGGACCGAAGAACAGGGCTTCCATCAGGAAGGTGCCCATCCCGCGTAAGCTGGTGGCAATCCTGCACGAGCACTTGGACCGCCTGAGAAGGATGCCCCTTGCAAGAAATCAGCGCTTTGAGAAGCTGTATCTCATCGGCGGCGTCGAACCCCTGAATGACTCCTCTTCCGACAGGATAAAGGAGGACACCGAGAGGAGGCTCTGTCTTCCTCACATCCGTGTCCATGACCTGCGTCATTCCTATGTCTCCGTCCTTATAAATGCCGGCACGCCCATCACGACGATCTCGAAGCTTGTCGGCCATGCCTCCACCGAGATGACCTGGAAGGTCTACTCCCACATGTATCCCGTCACGCTCTCCAACGCGATTGACGTGTTCGATAACGAGGTGCCTAAAATGCAGATGAAGCCGGACTTTCCGGAAATGAAGAAGTGACAAAACTACATCAGAAACTACATCATAAAAGAAGATAAAACCTAAAAAAGCCCTTAGTTAAGGGCTTTTTTTGACTCAATGGTCGGAACAATGAGAGCATTAAATGGGTTTTGATGAGTTTCTATGATTCGTCAAAATGCCCGATACTATCGCAATAATCGCGAATGAGGCACCTATTGACTTTTATCGCTTTTTGTGAAAACAGCATCAAAATCACATCAAAAAAATCGTAAAAATGTTATGAGTACTCATAAAGCAAAATCTCATATAAAAAAGAGGAAGAATGTGTCTCTTCCCCTCTAGGGTTTTCACGTGAGAACCGATTGTCTCTTATTTCGTCCAGGGCTCAGCCTGTTCGGCCTCGGTGGACGCTGCAGTGTCGGATACGGTTGCAGTCTCGTTCGCTTCGGCGTTCACGCCTTTGAGGGTCTTGATCTGCTTTTCAAGCTCGGCAATCTTTGCCAGCTTGGCTTCCTCAATCTTGCGGGCCTTCTCGTTTGCCTTCTCGATTTCCTTGGCCTTCTTCTCCGCAAGTGCCTGAGCCTTTGCCTCAGCCTTTGCCTCGGCTTTTGCATTGGCCTGCTTCACGGATTCGGAGACAGCCTTGGTCGCGAGTACGGTCTTTGCTTCCTGCACTTCCTCGTTGGAGTCGATGTTGGTCAGGGAGGAGATTTTCTTGCTCAGATTGCTCTGCTGAAAGTTCTCGATGACCGCATAAAGCGAGCCGGCGGTTCCTGCGATGGCGACGCATTCGGCGACTACATTACCCCATGGGAAGTCTGCCTTGCAGATGGAGTCTCCCCAGCCTTGGACGTACCACACATTGAGGATGGCAGCGATTCCGCCGATGATCACCGGCAGGATGAAAAGCCACTTCGTGTAGACAATTTTTTCGACTCCGTTCTTGGCGGCCTGTTTCTCAGCCCACTTCTTGAACGGGATCTTCACCAGGTCAGTGATGACGATCGCGAGTACAACGCCTAAAGCACCCCAGATGCCGTAACGAGCGAGAAATCTTACGATTTCGTTTTCCATGCTTCGTGTCCTTTCTCCCCTTGTGACGTCAAGAGGAACGGATGGAAATCAGGATCAGTTGTCCCATGGATTGCTTGTCTGGGTCTGCTGTTCCTTCTGCTTCTTGTCGGCGGTTGCATGGTAGGAGGATAGTGCCTGTTCCATGGAGTCAGCTAGTCCGGTGTGGCCGCACTTCCTCAAGTCGCCGATGATGGTCAGTAGGTTCTCTTCCTCAGTGGAAATCCTTAGTTTCATGTTCCTGTCTCCTTCAGGATAATTTTAAGTTAAAGCCTGTTTTCCTTCATAATGTTTTCACGATAGAAAAACAGGGAGAGGACACGTTCTCCCTGTTTTCGTCAGATTCTTTCCATCGTTTCCAGAAGCGTCCAATACAGCCATCCGAGTGTCTCAGGGCATGATTGTGCGAGGCTTTCTACCATCGCGCTCAGAGCGCCTTTTCTGTTCTCGACGGGTGCGGTGCAATCGGTCACCGCCGCTTGATTGTCTCTTGTCGTCATGTGTGTCTTATGCTGTCACGTATGGATTCGATACCGTGTACGACGGGACCGGATACGGTCTCAGGCTGTTCACGATGCTGGTCGCGAGCTGTGTGTTGTAGAGCTGGTTCTGGTAGCTTTGTGCAAGGTCGCGGTAGTCCTGTATCGTCTTTGCGTTGATGAGGTCTCTCGTGAGTTGGTTCTGTTCCTGTATCTCAGTCTTGATCTCACAGCAGCATTGCTGCATCTGGTACTGGCTGTCCTTGAAGCCCAGTAGTGTCTGGTACTGGTTGTTAAGGGTCGCTATCTGATTCTGATAGCCCTGCGCCTGTGCTGTCATCTGTGAGTTGAGCACATCTCTCTGCGTGTCTGCCGATGTCGTGAGGACATCTCTGTCTGTCGTATCGTTGCCTCTTCCGAAGAGTCCGTTTCCGGAGAAGCCTAGGAAGAACAAGAAGATGAGGATAAGCCATCCCCACGATCCGTTTCCGAAGCCTTCCTCACCGCCTAACGCGGAGCGGATGTCTGCAAGTGAATAATTTCCTTCCATTTTTCATTTCCTTTCTTTTATTTCCCGCACTGCCGATTCAGTGTTAGAACCATCCTGTGTCTGTCTTCCTCTGAGGTGTCTTGTCTTCGCCTGTCACCTCTCTAATCTGCTCATCCGTAATGGTCATGCCGAACATCGATGCATGTTTCTTTATCTGGAGTAACTGGCTCTTGCTGATTTTCCTGTTACGGTACTGTTCTTTGAGCCATCTGACTGGGTCCTGTCCGTTCTCCTTCATGGCCTTTATCTGCTCATATGCCTTCGGATTCCTACTTCTTAGCATTGCCATCAGTATATTTCCGTTCATCGTTTCTTCCTTTCTCCAGTCGGTCTAGTCTTTCAGTGATGCTCTGAAGCATTGTCATCATCTCGTCATTGCATCCTGTCGTTTCTTTTGGTATGTCTTCCGGTACGAGTCGGAACGCCTTCACGTACTCGACTCCCTTATCCATCTTCTTTGAATAGAGCATTCCTTCCTGTTCGCATATGAAGACGAGAGGCCTTCCGTCGCTCGGAGCCTGAGCCTGTCTCACCTCACTGTAGGACTGGATTCTCACGTATGAATTTTCTTGTGCCTGTGGGACTACCTGCCCCATGTTCGCCATCATTCCGTATGCGTTCCTGTATTGGTCGTTCATGGCCTTTGTCTCGGCTTCTATCTGCTGAGGCGTCTTTGGCGGCTGAGGTGATGGCACCTGGTATGGATTCATTCCGAATGGCATGAACGGGCTGTAATCATTTGGTCTGTTCATCAGCTTTCATTCTCCTTTCCTATCCCCATCATCCTTGTCGCTTCCTTGATCAGCATCTCGGTTGGGTCGTTTTTCCTCTTCACGAAAAGCGAGAGGAAGCATAGCTGGTTCTGCGTGACCATTCCTGTCTCGGCTATCTTCTCGTAAACCTTCATGATTGCGTTTTCTCTTGCTGTCTCCAGTGTCGTTTCTTCTTCCATGTGTCGTTTCTCCTTTGACTAAATTATCCGGATTTCGTATCGGAACCTAAATACCGTTTTCCGTACGAATTAACAGGAAAAATCACGAAAAAGCATTTTGAGTTTTGGTGGAAGTTTAGTCCGATTTTTGTTGACATGGCCTTGTCAAGTCCTTATTTTGTGATTAAGTGGGCGAAAAGGAGCGCTATTATGGACACTGATGGAAAAATAAGCAAAAGCAGACTAGACGATATAAGGGAGACTATCGAAGCGACAGGCATGGACATCTGTTATCTTCATTTCACGACTTATGAAATTGAGCTGATAATCGATCAGACGCCGATGAAGGATTCCACTAAGGAAATATGCCGGCTTCGTTTTCTCAAGGAGATGACGATTGATGAAATTGCCGACAAGGTTCAGGTCGACCGGAAGACCGTCCTCGCTAGGCTGAAGAAGGCTTCGCCCCGCCTCAAGTGCACAGCGATGCGGATTTTCAAATAAAAAAGAGAACCACCCTCATGGATGATTCTCTTTGGTTCTCTATCCCTGAATTAATTTTAGTTCCTCTTCCAGTTCGTTGATTCTCGTCCTGGCCTCTTTCCGCTTGGCCAGCTTTTCTATATACTGGGCTTTGAGGTTCTCGTATTCTTCCTCTGTGCTTTCCAGCTTTGCCTCGTTCAGCTTGGTGATGATGTAGTCTGTCTCTTCGAGGTACTGCTGGTACGCGTATATTTCATTCGCGATTTTGAATTCACGATATTCTGCAGTTGAGGTGACTTCGTTGTCTTCGACGTATCTGATGACGCCATCGACCACGATTCTCTTCTTGCCCCATTCAAGGTTCGAGTTCTCTTTCCATTCGTCCTCGTCGAGCTCGATGTATTCGTTCGTGATCTCCGCTGGTTCATCGTTGAACGGGATGAAAATCAGCTCTCCGTTCTCGCGGATATAAAATTTCTTTTTATCGCTCATCTTGATTCTCCTTATGCAGTATAAACGGCCATGTAATCGAAGATGACCGAGTCCGTGTTGGCTGCCAGGAATTCGATGTAGTAGGTAAAGGAACCCGTTGCTTTTGTCTTAACATATGGAACGTAGCTGTTGTATCCGTTGTTTCCGGTTCTTGTGATGAACAGCTGATAGGTGGATGCCGGCATCGAGCTTTTCAGCGATACCGTTCCACTGTATGACTTCGTTCCTGATGTTCTGGAAACGGTGAACGTTCCTCTTACGATCTTTATTCGATAACTTGCACTGTTGTATCGCTGGATGTCGATGTAGTCACTTGAGCTATTGGTTATCTTTGCGAGCGTGCCTATGGCGCTGTATACGCCGCCGGACGTGATTAGGTCTGGGCTGCCTGTCACTGCCAGTGTCGTCGTAGGAACGATGTCGGTATAGGCGATATTTCCGCTTCCTAAAAGAGAAATTGAATTAATTGTCTTGATGCTGGTCCCTGAGACGAGCTTGTCCTGCTTTCCAGAGACGCTCGTTGATACAAGCGTTTTTATCTTTGCCCAGAGCTCGTTCAGTCCTTTTGTGTCTAAGAATTGAGCCATGCCTGTTCAATTCCTTTCCTTAGCTCAGGGCTGTGATGGTCGCGACTGGAATGGCCATGGATGCGTCGATGACTTGAGATTTGTTTCCATCCTTATCTGTGATATACGCTCCTTCATAAGTGACAGTTAAGGAAGTCTTGTTATTATACACATTATCTTTAACACCGATATTAACACTACCAGGGCCAACTTCAATACTTGATTCAAGTAGTACGCTTGACTTGTCAGCCGCATTATTGTTTGTTGTACTGCTTTGAATGACGCCTTTGAATTCAGAACCGCCTTGACCCGTTCTTGTGAAATCGACCTTAGTAACATATCCGGAATTATCAGGATCAGAAGTGCTTGTGATATTCAGTCTCTTTCCAACTGCAGTCTGCAGGTTGCTGACGGCTGTTTCAGTTGCTGCACCTCTCCCGCCGTCATAAGCACTTCCGGTTGTCAGGCCGATGGCAAGGGATGCGGAGATCTCCGTGTAGGTAGTTCCGCTCCATCTGTACGTCTTGTTGGTTGAGAGATCAGTGTAAATCTTTCCAGCCTCTCCTGTGATTAATGTTGTATGGGCTGCTTCCTGGTAGAACTTGCCTTGATAAAGGTAGCCTTCGATGACGTCATCAACGTAGGAAGGAAGCTGTGAGGATGGGACTTTTCCGTCGCTGTCAAGGCTTGCCACGCCGTTTGCCACGCCGATTAATGCCTTCTTGATATAGGTCGTGCTGATCTTGTTTCCGTCGCTGTCGTTGGTGGCCTTTGTCGCATTTGTTGCATTCGTTGCATTTGTCGCATTTGTAGCGCTTGTCGCACTTCCTGCACTAGTGGCGTAGGTCGCCTTCTTGACAGTCGTTCCATTTGTCTCGAAGATGTTGGTGATTGCGTTTCCATTGATCTGTGAGGTTACGTTGGACGCACTGCTTGCCGAGGTGGCATTCTTTGCAGTTGTGCCATCCGATTCGAAAATGGTCGAAATAGCCTTTCCGTTGATGTTGGTGGTGACATTGGTCGCGCTTCCTGCACTAGTCGCACTGGTGGCGCTTGTTGCTTTCGTAGCGCTCGTAGCGTTCTTGACGGTGGTTCCGTCGCTTTCAAAGATTGAACTGATGGCCTTGCCATTGATGTTTGTCGTAACGTTCGTTGCGCTGGCGGCACTTGTGGCCGAGGTCGCGCTGGTCGCTGTGGTCGCTGATGTGGCCTTAGCTACCGTGTAGGTTCCGTTCTTGACCTTCGTGATTTCCTGGTCCGTATAGTTTGTTGCTGCTGTCTGTGCGTTGCTGACCTTGGTCTTGATTTTCGACCATAGTTCCTTTACGCCATCTAAGTCTAAATATTGTGACATAATGATCTCCTTTCTTTTCTGTATCTATCCTTGTGTCATTCTTCCTTCATGTCGAGCACAGCGTCGAGGTCTATGATGTCGATTGCGCTGATTCCGTAGTCTGCTTCCGTCTTGGAGCCTTCTATGGTCACCCCGTTCAGGAGAGGCCTGTTCGAGAGTTTGTTGTAATCTCCCACCGAGGTGTCAAGTTTCGCGACGCAGTTCGTGAATTCCGTAACTGCTCCGTTCTTCTTCTTGAAGGTCGCAAGGCGGTAGAATACCGTTCCTGTGATTCCTTCCTCGATGGATGGGTTCGCGTGCACTGTCTCGGCTGGCTCGCAGTTGAACGTGAATGAGCTTGACCTCTCGTTCGCGTCGTAGCTCAGGACGAGGTTCACGCAATGTGTCTCGTCTGTTGAGATGGGCTCGTAGGCTGCTATCTTTGTCGTTATCGTCTCGCTTGCCGCTCTTATCTGAAAGCGGAAGCCATGAACCATCAGTGTGCCGGCGGTGGCGTTCAGGTTCATGTCGGAGTCTATGGATATCTCGAAGCCGCATATTCTTCCGTCTTTCCTATGGAAGGCGTTGTAGTTGAGAAGCGCGCCGTTGTCCACGTTGATTCCGATGTTTCCGCCTTTTACCTCAAGAATAACCATGTTTCTGGCGTACCTCCTTTAGTTATTATTAAGCCACATTGACGTCGCCTTTATAAAGGAAATCAACGTAGACCGATTTGTATTGGTTTCCGTAGAACCAGTTTCCGCTGCTGTCGGCTGTTACGATTTCAGGAGTGCTCAGGATGCAGTAATACGTGCTTCCTTCCTCAATTATGTATTTCTCTCCGAACAGGCCTTTCCAGTAGATTCCTGTCGATACCACCTGAACAATCGCGAGGTTGATGTCTTGTTCCTTCTCTGAAAAACCGAGCTCCCAGAATACTGATCCTTTTTGGTTGAATGAAAGCTTACTTGTCGGATTTAAGTAGATGTAGTATTTCTTTTGCTGCTTGAAGTCAGCATCAATGTTGAATTTGATTTTTGCGAGCACGTCCGCGCTTGCTGTGATGACGCCTCCGGTAGGTAGTCGCACCTGTGTTGCAAAGCGGAGGCAGACGTCTCTCCTTATGTCCGAGTACGTGTAATGCTCGCTTGTTATGAATGCTTTAATCAGATGGTCAAAGTCGATTTTCACCGGTATGGTCTTTGACATCGTCGACTTGAAGTTGTCGGCCGAGTGAGTGAGTATCTTTACTCTTTGACCGGTCCATACGTTGGTGAGGTCTGATTTGATCTCCGTATCGTTGAAGTATGTTGCATCAGTCGCCTTGTCGGCGTTCTCCGCTGTAATGATTCCTGTTCCGTTATCGAATATCTTGCTGACGCTTGTTGTTCCTATTCTCTGTATTTGCCTTGTTCCTGCTCTTGCCTGTTCGTCAAGGGTCGGAATGACTTTCTCGTATTTTGAGAAATAAACGCCATCAGGACCGCTAGGATCAAAAATAAATCTTGCAATCGGGACGTCGTATATTCCGCTGGACCTCTTGTAAAGGTTTGAGTGATTCTGGCTTTCGTTAAAGTCAACGTAGGACTCTTTTCCTGATGCGAGTCCGAAGTAGCAGTACTGGTCGACCGTATCGGTCAGGTCGATTCTTAGATATACCGTTCCGAAGCACTTGCTGGAATAAGGCCAGTCGTGCATGTCGAGTATCTGTGTCTTCTCGGTTATGATGCACTGCCTTCCGTAGCAGTATAACTGGCCAGGATTGATTGAGACTGTCAGTTTGGTGCTGTCGTTGTCCAGCGTAAGTCCGAGAGGGTCCGTCTCTCCGGTCGGGATGATGCCGTAAGGCTTTCCGTTGATGTTGTCTCCTTTGGCCATGTAGAACATGATGCAGTGTACTCTTGAGAGCACCTTTCCTGTTTTCTTTGTGATGAGTCTTATTGCCATTTTATGCAGCTCCTATTCCGATAACGTGAACGGACATGACCAGCGAGCTTGTCGCCTTTGCGAAACGGATGCGAAGTTTCTTCGATGTGTAATTGATCTCAATCTCGCAGCGCTCCAGCGGGAATGTCGTATCGCTGTTGTCTATGATGAGGTTCTCTCCGTTCTGGAGATATCCGCCTGGGATAACCCATCCGCCTATTCCATCAAACTGCACTTGAACAAGAGCGTATCTGCTGATGGAACCCAGAGACGCTCCGCTGTCAAAAGGGATGTCTACCGCCGATGTGTCACTGTCGATTGTGACGCTGAAGTCTGCCGCCTTCACATTGCTGATCGTAATGTTGTTCATCAATACAGCGCCGATGCAAAGATAGACGCCTCTTAGAGGCATGTAAAGGTTCGATGAAACCTCGTTCACGTTCTTGCCGCTTCCGTTGTCTTTCCATGCGAAGCCTTCCGCCTCGGTGGCTGTCTCTGCCTGCTTGCAGTTCTTGATCTTGCTTACTCCGGAACCGCTCAGCTCGAAGATGCTGGAGACCGGCGTGTTTCCTATCTGGCCTGTTGTAAGGAGCGATGTCGCATTGAGGGCGACTCCTGGCTCGATGAGTGGCAGGACGTTCTTAATGACGTATGAGCGTGTCGCGGTGCTGTATGCGACAAGGAATAGGTTGGTCGTGTAGGTGTCAGTTCCTGTCAGGGCGTGTCTGGTGCTCTGGGTTGCGTCTATCGAGCCATAAATGGTCGCGGTGCTCTGTGAGTCGTCATCTTCGATGGTGACGTTTATCTTGATATAGAATGCGTTGCTCGTGCCGAATTGTTCTATTTCCAGCTTGACCGGATTGTTCTCAGGGATCTCGACGATTCTTCCGCCGATTGAGATGAGTCCTGGCTGGATGGTCAGGATGCTGTTTGAGACGCTCGCTGCGCATGAGCTGTATGTTCCATTGAAGACCCCTTCTCCGACCATGGTGTAATACATCGCCGCATCCATGGCGGCGGTGATCGCGTCTGAGTTGTTCTTTCTTATTAGGTTCACTGCCATGTCGTTTCTCCTTTCGTCAGTTCAGGAACCAGTACTCGGATAGTCTTCCGAATTCCAGTTTCCTGTTGCCTTTGCTGTCTTCTATGACTGCTGATACAGGAAGCCTCTTCGTTGAGCTGTCGTCGGATGGATTGTATCCGACTAGGTCTCCGTACCAGTCGAGGTCCACTTCTTCCAGTTTCTTTCCAAGCTTTGAACTGCAGTCAATCGTGACTCTGTCCTTGAAGCGATTCTCGTATAATGCGTTCATGGCGCTTGTCACAGCCTCTTCCAGCGTCTCCGCTGTGTATGTCTCGGCCTTCGGTGGAAAGAGCGCCTTGTCGGCGTCTATGTCGCTCGTAGCGGTCGCCTGGAGTACTTGGTTGTCGTTTGTCAGATAGTATATTGCTGACTGCTTGAAGTCCTCAGTCGACGCGATTGCTATGTTCGTGATGTTGTTCGTTCTGGTTGTCTTCACGTCGTAGTCTGATAATTTGATTGTCGTTGACTCGCTGATGTTCTTTACCTTGAAGACGAGAACGTATGAATTCGTGTCTTCATCCACTTTCCATGATGTGACAACTATCTTGTCAAAGCGTGAGTTGGTGGCTTGGATTAATTCCCAGATGTTTCTGGCATCAAGCGTTTGTTCTATGTACTGGCCAGGGTCAGTCCATGTCTCCTCGCTTATGTCTACGTACTGCACTTCGTAGCTGATTCCTATGTTCAGGTTTCCTAACGCTGTCTTGAGAAGGAATTCGTACAAAGTCTTGAGGCTTGTTATGGTGCTGCTTCCTAGGTTGACCGGAACCGTCTGGTTGAAGATGTTTCTGCAGTCGATTCCTGTGATGGTGGTCAGCTCTCCGGAGGTCTTCGGTATCCCACAGAAGCAGACGTATTTGAGGCTTCCTTCGTCGGTGTAAAGGCCAACGAAGCAGGCGTTCTTTGAGTCTCGGAAGCCTCTGCACGTGACTGAGAAGTCATCGAATTCATAAGCTCTTCTTTTAAGGCTCCATGTCTTGGTCGTGTGTTGGGTTCCTACGAACGTATCACTACTTCCTAGCGCTTTGAAGTTCTTGTCGAATAAAGTTATATACATGTGACTTATACCTCACATGACGTATTTCAGATAATAGACAGTGCAGGTCGCTGTGTCTGTCTCAAGCTCCGGAGATATTCGGCTCGTTCCTGGCTCCGCATAAAGGAATGCGTCGGTTGTTTTATCCAGAAGGTTGAATACATCCTTCTTGGTTTTTGTTCCGGACTCCTGTGTTGTCTCGATGTATATCTGTGAAGAGAAAGCGTCAATGACGAATTTCTGATTTGACTTGAGTGCTCCGGCTGAGTCTAGGAGCTGGACGGTTCCATATGTCTCACCGACTGCTCCGCTTTCGTCGAGCTTCTTGATTGAGACTGTCGGTCTTCTCAGCGTCGGTCCTTGTATGGTGACCCTTAGCGGGATTTTCTTCATGAAGTCGTTTGTGATGATATTGTTTCCGGAGTATGAGCCACCGCCGTATTTGTATGGGTATTCGTAAGCGTAGACCATACCTTCATTGTTGTCGGTCACGATGGTCTCGATGGTTGTCTCTTCGTAAAATGGCGATATCGGCTGGAGCGTGATGGATTCCGTCACGTAGTTTCCTTCTCTTTCCTTTGGTTCTCCGTTGGTGATGATGACGTCCGCGTATCTTCTGATTCCGTTCATCACGTAGGAGAAACGAGTCACGTAGTCATCATGGTTTGCGTACTTAGCGAACCATGCGTTAAATGAATAAAGCTTCGCGTAGGCGGTTGCTCCCTTGAAGCATACCGTCATTTTAAGCGTCTTCTTTGCGATTGTCTGGCTGATGACGTAGTCGAGCGTGTCTCCGGATACGATGTCGACGTCCTGCTGGAAGCCAAGTCCGGACGGGAATTGGATAAGGTCGTAGCTCGGCCTTGTCGGATTGTTTCCCTGTGTGATCTGTTCTCTTGTGATGGCGTCCAGCACATCGAATTCGATTGTCGATGTGATGGAGTCTGCCTGCATGATTTCACCCATGTCTTAACCTCCTATCTTGAATGCTATGTACTTCTCGCCGATTGCCTCGATGACTTCATCCGCATCGGCGTCTTTGTTGATCGTGTAATTCTGAGTCGAGCTGTCGTTGTAGTAATTGTATGTTGTGCTGCTGTTGCTTGAGCTTGTCGACTGGTATGTCGTGTTTGTCGTGTCTGCAAGCTTGCTCTTCGAACCGCTGACCGCCATGACTGCTGCCGCGGTGATTCCTGCTCCTACGCCTACAGCAGCCGCAAGAAGCGCGAGCGTTCCTATTGCATGGCCTATGTCACCTATTGAGTATTTGAAGGCCGCCATGGTGGCTACAAGGGTCGGAAGGATTGACATGACGGAGATGAATGCTCCTACCGCGATTACTCCAGCAGGGCCGATGGCGCTCAGGCCTTTTGCGATTGCTTCCACCAGCGGTGCGATGTCGGATGCCAGTTTCGAGAATTGCTCGAACAGCGGTATCAGGGCTTCTCCTACGGTCGCGAGCATCGATTGGATGGATGCTTTTATCTTCGCGAACGTCTTGGATAGTTCCGTTCCTTTCTGCACTTGTTCGTCGGTCAGGATTCCGGCCTGCTCCATCTCGGTCTTATACGCGTTTATTTGCTCCGTGCTGGTCTCCGCCATGGATGTGACGTATGATCCGGCGGTGTTTCCGAAGATAGCCAAGGCGGCCGCCTGTCGCTCTGCCTCGGTCCCTAGCTTGGAGATGGCCTCAGTGATGATGCTGAGGGTTTCCTGCGAGGACTTGCCTTTCAGGTCTTCCAGCGTGAGTCCGATGTTCGCTAGGTCGGTCTGTATCTTCTGGTTTCCGGTTGATACCTTTGACACGACTCCGAGGGTTGCATTCATGGCGGTGTTGTATGCTTCCGCGTCATCCGTCACCTTCTCCCATGCGTATGACATCTTCTGATATTCCTCGGAGCTGACTCCGAACATCTTGGAGTTCTTGCTGATGGTGTTGGCTGTCTCGGCATAGGTAGTTCCTATGTTTTTGATCGTGCTTACTATCTTTGTCGCAGTCTGGAATATCTGTTCCAGTCCCTGTTTGACTAGCGAGAAGCTGAGCATGTTTGAACCCTGAAGGGCGGAGTTCAGTTCCTGAATTTTCGCTGTGGTCGCTGCAATTTTGGAGTCGAGCTCCTTGTAGTCTTTCGTTGCTTTTGCTACGCCTTCTCCGTTCTTGGCGACCATCATGTCCTGCTTTTCCTTCATAAGCTGGATTTTCTTGGTGCAGGCTGCGATTTCTTCCTTGATGGCTGCGTAATATGATTTTAATAAAGCGGGATTGTGCGGGTCGATTTGAAGTGCCTTGGCAAAGTTGTTCGCTGCGTTCTGAGCGGACTTGAAATTATTGTTTACTGTCTTTATCTCATCATTGATGCTTTTCAGCGTTCTGGTGATTTTGATTCCGCCGTTGGTCTTTGCCATGTCATTTCTCCTCCAGATCTATCTTGTCTATCTTCTTGTCGAATTTGTCAGAGATCTCATCGTCCATTCCTTTTATCTTTGCGACTGCCTTGTCGATGAAGTACTTTCCAGGAACGTATTTCCCATTAGGCAGGTACCATCCGCGGTTCAGTGAGCTCGCGACCACTTGGTTAGGTCTTCCGTTCTTTCCGGTTGGGGTGATGTCTCTGTATCCATCGTAGATAACCTTGTATCCGACTACGTCTCCGCCGCCTCTAGTCTTCTTGTCTACTTTCTCTATCTTGATGGAGTTTCTTGTGGTCCCTGATTTGACCGGAGTGTTCGCTATGAGCTCGTTTGCCACCTCTGTGGCCTTGGCGGACGTGACTTCATCCACTGCCTCGTAGGCGGCTGTCTTGAGCTTTTCCGGTAGCTTCTCCAGCTGTTTCCATCCGAGTTCATCATCTTCCATGTTCTACCTCCTAGAGTGCTCGCATGAGGTTGCCCTCTGTGAATTGCTTCTTCCTCTTCCTGTTGTTGGTCCGGTCGTTGAAGTAGTCCATGTATTCGTTCAGGTCCTTCATAGACCAAAGGCCCAGAAGCGATTCGGGAAGCCCTGTGACATGGAATGCGAAGAGTATCTCAAACCTAGCCTGCGTGTCTCCCAAAGCCTCTGAGCCTTGTGTGGTTACTTTTTTTTTGAGCCTTCCGACATTTCGTTGAACAGCCTTGTCATCACCGAGAGAAATTCTCCCTCTGTGTCGGTCAGGTCGTTCATGTCCACTTCTCCGATGATGTCGTTGGAGAGGTACTTCGGGTCTTTTCCAATAAGTTCTGGGTCGCCTGCGAAGCGCATGGCGGCATAGGCCCATAGGATTAACGTCGGATCATCTTTGTATTTGACACTGGCCTTGACGAAGTCCATTCCCGCGATGGCTGGGAAATAATGTGTCTCCCAGATGAGCGAGTTGGACAGTCTGTGTCCTTTGAATTGTTCCTTGATCATGTTTTGTTGTTCTCCTTAGTCGGCGTCTTCAGCAACGTATAGGTCGGAGGATGTCGGCTCGGTTCCTTCAGCGATGTATCCTGTCTTGCCTTCGTAGACATGGCTTCCAATCTTGGATTTGCCATTTACGGTGAGGATGTTGGCTGTGAAGGAGATGGATGTCTCTTCAGGAGTGTCGGCCGGCTGTGTTCCGCTGATGGTCGGATTCTTGAAGACGCAGTCGTAAATCCATCCTTGGTACTTCTTACCTTTCTCGTCCTTTGCCCTGAAGAAGAGGCAGACGTGATTCTTCTCTCCGTTGACGACGAGGTCAATGTTCCCGTTCTTGTCTTTGCTGTATCCGAAGAGGAGTTCCTGTGCTTCCGGCGAGATGCCGTAGCAGGTCAGGGTTCCGCTGTAGGAGCTGATGTATTCGTCGACGTCGGAAACGTTGTCGGCCTTATAGGTTCTGGAGGTGGATTCAGGTTCGAGCGAGATGCTGATGTTGTTGACTTCTCTCTCGGATGTTCCTGGCTCTAGAAGCTTTACTGATGTTGTGTCAAGGGTCGGTGCGCCACTGGTGGCATGACCGGTGACTTTGAATAATCTTACCTGTGAAAACATTCTATTCTGTTGTCCTTTCTTTAATAAACGGTCTTTGACAGCGTGTAGCTAAGTCTCTGGACTACTCTCGTTCCGTCGAAGGTTTCCTGTGAGTCCAGGTCCATGTAATAGCCTTTCTCCATGGCCTTGTCTTCTATCTTCTGGATAAGGTCTAGGATTTTCTTTGACTGGCCGTCCTGGTGCGTGAAGATGTCGATTGCGACATCGGTCATGTATCCGAAGTTCTCGGAGTCCGCTCGTCCGGTTCCTGTCATGGTGGCTATTCCGTAGATTACAAGTGTCTCAGTGCCATCTGCGGTGATTGTCTCACCTCTGTTGTAATAGTATCGTATCTTCCCGTCATCCTTCTTGGTAGCTGTTCTCGCGTTGACGAGTCCTGCTCCTTCCAGTATCTGCTTGATGTCGGAGATGACTGTCTTCTGTGCCTGTGCAAGTCTCATGTCATTTCTCCTCGTATGTTACTGAGTCATAGGACGGTGCTGTTGTCGACTGCCCTACGAGCCTCATCTCTGTCTTCCTGTAGTCCAGCGGATCTATTCCGGTGATTTGATATGTGCTTCCGCAGTTCTCGATGTAGCATTCCGTCGTGATGCTATCTTTCCAGTTAACGACGAATGACGTCTGGTTCACCGGTATCTTCGTCGGGCTGTTCTGGCTCTGTGCCACGACGCCTATCATGTACGCCTTCAGGGTTGTTCCTTCAGGATGGAGGTAGTGCTTCTCGGAGATGATCGTTCCGTCGTCTGCCTCGGTTCTTATGAGCCTGTAGACTAGGATTCTCCGGTCCTTGTTCGGATACTTGTATCCGATCATGCTGTCAGTTCCTCGCTGTCAGCTTTCAGCCTAAGCTGGAAGAGGTCGTCCTGAATTCCCATCGCGAAGTCGTATTCCTTGGCGTACTCGGAGCCTTCGTACCATCTCTGCTTGACGAACATCTCAGCACAGTCCTTGGCCAGCGGGTTGATTGTCTCGTCCTTTGACCAGTCGTATCCTGTGTGGTCCAACAAATACTGAGAGGCGGAAAGAGACAGGCGTTCAAGCCTGCCGGTCTCGCTGTAGTCATAGTCGAGGTTCAGGATTTCCTTCATCTCGGCGATGGTGAATATGGCCTTCGAAGCAATCTTTGCGCTCATGTCTCTTTCCTCTCAGTTAGTCGGATGTCTTATCGGATGTCAGCTATGGGTAAATTAGGAACCGGCTTTAACGGATTTGAGTCTCATCAAGCCGCAGAGTTCGGTCGGTGCACCGCCGACAAAGACGGAAGCCTTGTAGGCGATCATGCCTTCCTTGAACTTGGATTCGGTGGATTTAGCAATCTCGACAGGGCTGTAAACAGCGACTGTGTAGGTGTGCGGGTCTCCATAGAAGCCGAAGTAGGCGGCGGATGTTGTGACAAACTTGTTGATGTCCTTGGAGATGATGTAAGGGATGTTGTCGATGGTGTGATCTCTGAGGCTGAGTTCGTATGCGAATTCGTTCTTCTTTCCGGCGACTTTGCCAAGTGTAGCAAGGTCGACTTTGTTGAGGACGATGGTTTCCTCGGTGGCGGTGTCTTCATTGTAGCCGTAGGAGAGGGCGACGTCTCTGAGGAAGGTTCCGTCAAGGGCGGAGATGCTCTTGTCGGTAGCGACAGGAATGCATTTGACTGCGTTGTCGTCGGTGCTGAGGATGCCGGAGAAGCCGGTTGTTCCATCGCCGTTGATGACGAGGGAGACGATTTTTCTTCTGAGGGCCTTGTCTAATTCATTGTTGACGCATGCTTCATAATCGGCTGCAGGGAGCTTGAGTACTTCCTCGGATAATTCGAAGTAAACGGTGATTTTCTGTCTGCCGATTGTGACATAGTCGAATGCGATGGTTCCGTCGGAATAGGCTGCGCCTTCAGCGGTTGTTCCGCCGGTAGGATAATTCTTCTCGAACGGGACAGTGTAGGATTCGCCGCCGTCCAAGGAGATGAAGTTGAGCTTCTCATAAAGGCTGGAGATAGTCGGGAACAAAGGCTGATGTACTGTGTTGTCGTACTTCTTAGGAACGACGATGTTGGCGGAGGTTGTGACAGCGCGTCTGTGAACGTCGCCGAAGCTGACCTTGACGGCCTTGCCGGATTTGAGGTCAGCGCCTCTCTTTTCGATGTCGCTCATCTGTTCGTTGGAGTCGACTGTGAAGTCGATGACGTTGCTCTTCATCTCAGCTTTTCTTTCGCCGATGGCGATGTTCTTCTGGGCTTCGATTTCTGTCATCTTGGCTTCGATTTCTTCGAGCTCGTCAGCCTTGGTGGTGTTGGCTGCTCTTGTCTTCAATTCTTCGTACTGATTTTTGAGATTGATCATGAGATCTTTGAATTCTTTTCCGTTCATTGTTTTGTTTCCTTTCTTTTGTCAGAACGTCTTTGACAACAGCTTCTTTCTTTTGGCATTGATTCTGTCGGTCTCCACCGATGCCTTGAACGTCTCCACGTCCTTGGCGAACCTGTCGTTTGCGCTTCGTGCGCCTAGTGAGGTGTTGTCGTATGCAGGAATAGTGACCGCTGAGACGTCGTACAGCCTGTCAATACTCTTGACAACTATGTGAATGCTGTCAGCCTTGCCTTCTCCGCCGCGCTGCTCAGTGATTTCCTGGCCGTCGTTCGCAATCGTGAATGCGAAGCTGCACTTATCAAGAAGACCGCTCTGAATGGCCCTGTAGACCTTCATGCCGTCTTCGTTTGTCTTCTCTATCCTTGCTGAGAAATAGAGCCCGTCATCCCTCTTTTCAAGTGTGAGCGACTTGTTTCTCGTTCTTGCAAGCGGGACGCTCCTGTCCCAGTCGTGATTGAGGTCGAAGACAACGTCGCGCATGTCTGCCTTTTCGAAGGCGTTTCCGTCTATCTGTTCGTAGACGTCGATGTCTCCGTGCTTGTAGAGGAGTGTCTCCTCGTTGAAGGTGACTGCCTTTCCTTCGATTGTGACGAAGCCGGCTTCCTTGTCTTCCTCTTTCTCGCGGGCATGGATTTCAAAGAAATGTCTATACTTTTCTGTTGCCATCTTCGCTGTCTCCTTTCTTTTCATCGCCATCGTCCTGTGATGGCTCTTCTTCCTGATTGTCGTCTTTGTCTTCCTGTTCTCCAGTGCTGTCAGGCTGGCCTGTCTGGTACTGGTTTGCTTTCTGGGAGTCCACATAGTTCAGTGACTGAACCACTTTGTCTCCGCCTTCTATCGGTTCTTGGTAGAGTAACTTCATGACGTCGTTTGGCTTGTACATTCCGCATGACATGATTGCTTGTGCTAGCTGGATTCGTGTCGTAAGTGACGCTGTCTGAAGCGGTGATGTCTCGATTCTGATCTCGTTTCCTTGGCCGATTTCACGGAGCGTGAACAGCTTGTAGGTCAGTTCCTGTCTGAGGTCGTTGATGAAGGGTTCCAACGTGTTCTCATATACTGCCTGGAAGTCGTTCTCGCTGAATTTGCCTTTCACGAAGTCGGCTGACAGGCCGAAGTGCGAGAAGATCTCATTCCTGAAGTCGTCTACCTCCGGCTGTTTTGCGAAGACTCCTTGACTCGTGTTTATCTGGTTGAAGTCAAGCACGCCAGGTATGATGAGCAGTCCGCTGCTGTCCGCTTCGAGCTGTTTCTGGAAGTCTTCTCTCAGTGCTTGCTGTTTCTTCGCATCCGTTACGGTCGCCATCTTCGCGATGTAGCGGATGAGATGCGATTCCGTCAGGGCTTTTGCGAAGGAGTCCGTGTTGGCGTTGAGGGCTCCGACGATCGTCCTGATTGAGTCGTCATGGACGAGGAACGGATTCGAGGAGTTTGCCTTCCTGATGAGGACGATGAAGTTCTCGTACAGGTCGTATGTCCTTGTTCCGTCTCCTTCCACCAGTTCGAGCCACACCTCGCTTCCGATGCGTGACCGTGTTACCTTCAGGGTTGATACGTCGAGCGGTGTGATGGCTGTCAGGTTGTACTGGTCGTCGTATACAAGATGAGCCAGTGCCATTCCGCTCCTGTAGTAGGAGTCGGCCAGCGTATAGAAGAATTCGCTAGCTGTCTGGAGCATGTTAGGTCTTAGGCTCAGGAGCCTGTTGAGGCTTCCTAGTCTCCCGTTGATGTCGTCTTTGTAATAAGCTGTCGGCTTGATCTTGGAGATATGCTTTGCGAGGCAATGCACGCAGGCCTCGTATGTCGAGTTCGCCTGCTTTCCCCATTCACTGATGGTCGTGCCAGTGCCGCTGCCGAAGCCTAGGAGAACGCCTCTGTCGGCAGTATCGCTGGATTTTTTCTTGTTCCCCTTTAGGAAGGAGAAAAATCTGTTTCTTTTTTCCATGTGTTAGTCCTGTTCTCCGTCTCCATTGCTTTCATCCAAAAGCCCTGGAAGATAACCGTCTATATTTTCACAAAATACCGCCAAGGCATCCAAGATAACTGCCGCACCGTCTATCTTCAGGGCGGTGTTGTTGTTTCTCTTGTCGGGCATCATGTTTCCGTTCCTGTCCTGCACGAGCTGTACGTTCGAGAGCATCCACTTGGTGACAGGGTTTCCTTGGTAGTCAAGCTTCTTTGCCTTAAGCAGGCCATGGAGAAATTCCATCGGGTGCGAAAGCGTCTGGCTTCCTTGCCTTATCGCGCGGAGGCATGCATTCGGCCTGTCTTCCTTTGCCAGTCCTTGTTCGGAAGAAAAGCCCATAAATGCGAGTTTTTCTATCAATTCCGCGCTCGAATAAGGGTCGTATCCGATATGGATGTACGACCACATGTGTTTTTGGAATTCCTCCAGGAAGTAATCGGCCACTACGGTGCTCGGAATAAGGTGTTCTCCGGCTATTCTCACGAGGCCTTTTCCTACCCATGCGCGCCATGGAACGCCGCTTCTCTTGCAGTCATCTGAGTTGAGGAAGTCCTCTGTTACCCAGTACATCGAATGGAATATCAACTTTTTTTCACTTTGGGACCACAGGAGAGTGGTGGCGGCTGTGCAGTCGCCTGTTCTCGACAGGTCAAATCCGCCGATGACGTCGGCGTAGTCAAACGGTGCGAGGCTGTCGTCGTCCGGATATGATGTCGGCTGGTTGATCTCTTCCGCGGTGAGCCATGCTGTCGATTCGACGCCTATCAGGTTGAAGTCCTTTGTCTTGACTTCGTTCAAAGTCGACAGGTCGAGCTTTGCTCTTTCCATTTGGTCCTTCATGTACGCTACCTTCTTGATGACTCCCAGCGTCGGGTTCGCCTTGATCCATGTGTCTGGGTCCCAGATGTCATCGCCTTTGTCAAGTTCATAAATGATCGGAAGCAGTGTCTTGCTTCCGCCTTTGTTCTTCAGGATGACGTCGGAGTATTCGTACTCGGTGTCAAAAAGTCCGCCTCTTAAGAAGCCGCTTGTCGTGATCAGCGAAATGAAGCTCTCAATTCTTGCCGAGGTGCCCATCTTGATGACGTCGTATACAGCTCTCGGCAGCTCATGGCATTCGTCGATGATGGCTGTCGAAACGTTTAAGCCATCCTGAGTTCTAGGGTTGTTCGAAAGGCATTTGAATGAGCTTGTGTTGTGTTTTCCTTGCTTCCCTGCTGGGAAGTAGATTTCAGCCTGCGGGAATACACGCGATTTCAGTACGCTCGAAAGCGCCGGAGATGCCATGATCATCTCCTTCGCTCCGTCCCATAATCGTCTAGCCTGTTGGTAGGTCGTTGCTGCCACGTAGACCTCGGCTCCTGGTTCAAAAAAAAGCGAGAAGATGCCCTCTGCGCATTGCAGGGTTGTCTTTCCGTTCTTTCTTCCGACGACCATGAATACCTCTTGGAAGCGTCTTTTATTGTCCAGCTCAGGCTTTGGAGCATGCCCCTTTCGCCACTTGATTCCGTACTTCGTGAAGATGTATGCCTTCTGATACGGTTGCAGGATGAGAGGCTTTCCGGCCCATTCTCCTTTGTTCTGTCTGATGAAACCGCAGAAGACCTTCTTCTCCAGGTTCTTCATCTTGTCGTATATCGTCCTGCCAGGCTGCATGGAGAGGAAGTCCTCTAGGTTCTTCTCGTCGGCGATGTCTCCCTGGCAGAAGCGAACGAACAGCTTTCCTGGCTTGTCATCGTAGTAAAAATCAGGGTCCAGTCCTTTGATGATTGGTTCTATTATTCCGAGATATAGTCTTTTTATCTTGTCGCAGAACAGCTTCGGATTCTCGTGTATCTGGTTAATGTATTCGATGAGAGGGTCCTTCATTCGTCGTCACCTCCGCTCCCGCTGCCAAAGAATGCCATAAGCTGGTCCGCGGCTGCGGATTCCTGTTCCTGGTCAGCCTTTGCAGCTAGCAGTCCTGCCTTTGCTCTTCCTGAAATCGTGAGGCAAAGGTCCGGAGCTAGGGCCTTCATGGTCATGGTTTCCTTATCCATCACCTTGAAGCATTTGTCTATCATCTTCTGCACTCGCTCGTTGTCGACGATGATCTTGCTTTGCAATAGGTCAGTCCACGTCCTGTATGCCTTCGCGTATCGTCCTTTCGATTCACAGAAAAGGCGGAGCATCGTGATGTCAAGCGTGCATAGGATGTCGCTTTCCTGAGCTGCGTAGCATGCCATCAGCCTGTTCCATTCATCGCGGGCATCATCGTCCAACGAGTCTGGGCATTTGAGGGCCTTGCCCATCTTGAACATGGCTTCGACGTCCTCTCTCAGCTTCCTCTGTGCTTCCGTGAACCAGTGATTGTTGTTTCCTGGCGTCGGAGTCGCGCCTTTTGTCGTGTCCTTTGCACTTATGTAAAAGCCTTCTCCAGGTCCTGGAACGTACTCGCTCGGCGGAGGCGTTTTTGGCTTTCTTCCTGCGCCTTTCCTGCTTCCGCCCCATGAAGTGTTTGCTTTCCTTTTGTTTGCCATGGCGTTACTTCTCCAGTTCGGCTTTTCTTCCAGTCAGCTCTTCCCATCTATGAACGATGACGTCGACGTATTTGGGATCAAGTTCCATCATCCTGCATTTTCTTCCGAGCTTCTCGCATGCGACAAGCGTTGAGCCGCTTCCGCCGAATTGGTCCAATACCGTATCGCCGATGTGACTGCTGTTGGAAATGAGTCGTCCGATCAGGGCAACCGGCTTCATGGTCGGATGCAGTGCTGATGCGTTGGGCTTCTGGAAGTTGAGCGTCGTTGTCGACCAGTTGTCTTGGATTTCATGGAGGAGTGCTCTCATCTGCTCAGGGTCGGCCTTGCCGATGTCGAAGCATCTTACTCTCTGGATAGTCGTTTCGTTCCTTGTGTCCATGAAGAAGTGACTTGCTCCGTCCTTCCATCCATAAAGGCATGGCTCGTGCTGCCACTGGTAGTCCTGTCTTCCTAGCGTGAAGTGGTTCTTCACCCAGATGAGCGTTTCCTTGAAGAGGAGTCCTTTGGTCTCGCTGAGCGCAACTCTGAACGCTGTTCCCTGGCTGTCGGCGTGAAATACATAAAACGCCGCTCCAGGCTTGATATGCATGGCCATCTGCTGATAGACGTCCCGCATGAATTTATGGAAGCTTGCATCACTCATGTTGTCGTTTTCGATCTTGCCGTTCTTGTTCTTGTCGTAGTTGACGTTGTATGGCGGATCAGTGACCGTGAGGTCTGCCAGTTCTCCCTGCATGAGTCTGTCGAGGTCTTCCTTGCTGGTGCTGTCTCCGCACATGAGTCGGTGTGTTCCTAGGATCCACACGTCTCCTCTCTTTGCCACAGGCGTCTCAGGAACCTCCGGCATGAATTCGTCGAGTGCCTTGTCTTCAGTCTGTTCTCTTTCAGCCTTGACCTGAAAATCGAAGACCGAGAGGTCTATGTCTTTGCCTGCTATCTTCATGAGCTCCGTGTCGAGCTTCTTCCAGTCCCATGTTGCGAATTCGGCGGTCCTGTTGTCTACAAGTCTCCATGCGTCAATCTCCGCATCGGTCAGCTTGTCAAGGCGGATGCATGGCACCTCTGTGGCGCCTAGCTCGATGAGGGCCTTGAGTCTTGTGTGGCCGGTCGCGATCACATTGTTCTTGTCAATGGTCAGCGGAACGTTCATTCCGAACATCCTGATGGATTCCTTGACCTGCTCGACCGCTCCGTCATTGATTCGGGGGTTGTTCGCGTACTGCTTCAGTTCACTTACGGGCACCATCTCTATCTTTGGGATGAATGCCTTCACCCTGTTGGCTGTGTCTTTGATTTTGTTCTCGGATGCTTCCTTGTCTTCGAGTGTGATCCCGAAGTCCTCTAGCTTCGGCTCCCTGACGTCGAATGTCTTCTCGTCTTCTGTTTGATTGTTCCTTGTCATGATTGTTCCTTTCTATCGCGGCAGCCACGGATAGAAGAAGGCGACTCCGTCAGGCGTCGATGCCCCTCTCACCGCGGTCCATACGAGACCGGCCAGGTAAAGAAGCGCGAGGATGAATACCAGCGTAGTTATCGCCTTCAGGATGAATGATGTGCCTTTCATGTTCCGTGTTTCTCCGTTCTTCGTTTCGTTTGTTTTCATAAATAAATGCCGCCCAGTTGCAATTTAAGGAGGCCAGCAGGTATGGACGACCTGCCATGGCTTTTAATGGTGCACTTTGGCTGTAGGCTTCCGGCGGCGTAGAAGCGCGGCCCAATTGTCTGTCTATTTCTTCTCCCTGACTATGACGTTTCCGTCCGGAGTGAATTCCACCATGGTCGGCTTGTCTTCTCTCCCTGAGTCATGGTCTGCATGGATCTTGTTGTGGCAGTCCTTGCATAGCAGTTCGAGGTTGTCGAAGTTCAGCGCTATGTCTGGGTCAGCGACGTTCTCCTCGGTCAGATGTATCCTGTGATGAACGAGGTTTCCCTTCCTTCCGCATATCTGGCACTTGCCATGATTAAGCGCAACGAAGGCATCTCTGCATTTTCTCCATCGTGTCGAATGGTAGAACTTCTCTACTTCAGGTCCGTGCTTGCTTGGCATTCTCTCTTTCCAGCTCCTTCTCTTTAAGAGGTGAGGGAGCCGGAAGACACATTTCCGCTCCCTCTGGGCTTGGCAAGAAACAATCGAGTCCCCAAGCGCCTATATTATCGAATGCAGCTGAAAAATCATGTCAATACTTTAACCGCTCTTTTTTGAAAAAGCCCATGGCCATCGAAAAAAACTGAAAAAACTTACAGGAAAACTGGGACGCTCAGAAATAAAAATTAACCTGATGCAGGTTTTCTCAAAACGAAAAAAAGCGGGTCAGGTTGTTTCAAAAATTGAGATTTTGGCCTCATGTATTTTCAGAATTTTAAAAAATGAGGGTCACGCAATTTTCGAAAAATGAAATTTCAGGGTCAGGAAATTTTGAAAACTTGAAAATTTGGCCTAGGCCCTTTTTTTCTAAAAAAATGGGTCATATATATTTTCGAACTTCCCGGCCGCTTCCGTCGCGCGAATTCCGGCCGATCCGGATGGGGGGGTGAGGTGCCAACTTGCCCAGCCAACTTGCTTGCCGGTTGCTTTGTTGCTTTCTGGTCCGGCCGTTTTTTTACGCTTTCCAGAGCTACTATGTTGTCGCCGGCAGGGATCTGCGATCCGCTTCCTTCCTGCTTCCGTCATCCCTTCCGGCCGGTTATAAAGGAGGATTAAATATGAACCGTATTAGTGTCGTCGACTGGTGTAAAGCTTTCCAGGACGGTAAGTTCTCAACCCACCAATCTCAGCCTACCGCAGGATGGTATGACTGGTTCTGTCAGGACTACCAGCTTGTAGGCCGTCTACGTCGTTTAGGTCGTATCGTCTGCAAAATCAAGGACGGCGGAAAGGTCGACCGTTCTCTATGCTACGTCTGGTTTAAGAACAACTGCCCAGCTTCCGACCACCCGCTCTACGACGACTTCCGTTTTGCCGTCGCTGGAGAGCCGACTCCGCGTTTCACGGTGGCCTGTCTAGACCACCGCAATAATCACCGCTACGTCGTTTACGGAGTCGACCCCTTTGGAGTAGGTCACTGGGGTTCTCTGAATGAGGCTTTCCCGCAGCAGTCTGACGGTGACTGCCTATATGCAGCCGACACTGTGGCTGCGCTGGTCGGTTGGTTTAACCGGCCATGGTTCATGGAGGCGTCGCTGGTTCAGGCTTTTAAGAAAGCATCTACCGGTGCTTCCTTCCAGGCGCTTGAAGCGCTGCTGGAATACTATGTGACGGCGCTTGGCTGGTCCCGCGATGCTGCTAACCAGTATCTGCTGTATCTGCTGGAAAAAGACGCTATCCGTGATGCTGTCGTAAGCTTCGGAAAAGGAGAAAATTGAAAATGAAAAAAATTAAATTAGTCGTAGCCGGTCATCCGGTCCAGGTCGAGGTCGAAAGAGACGGAAAAACGCCAAACAGCAGCTGCTGGCTGGCAGCCGCTGGCGGCTATGGAAAAGGATCCCTTACTACTGTCGTCTTCCATGTTGAAAAAATCACACCTTGCTTCATCTATGCTACTTCCTTTAATTGCTACGGTCGCGTCGTCCGCCGCGAAAGATTAGATCGTTCTGTCGTCGCAGCTGGCAGCTACTGGTGCTGGGTTCAGAGGGCTTCCTCTGGAAACGTCTGGGCCCTAGACCGTTCTGGTGGTCCAGTCCTTCTCTCTGAGGAGGGCTCCTTGAACCCATCGCTGTCGGTCGTTGTTTTTAAAAAAGTCGGTAGTATTACCTCTGGATTTCACGATAATTACTACCGTCGTGTAGGTGATCTTCCTTCCTGCTGCTGGCCAGCTGACTATTATGCTGTGACGCTTGAAAAAGTGACCCCAGGGTACCAGAATTATTTTGTGAAAATTGATGCTTTCGAGCTTTTCTTGATTCAGGAGGGCTATTATGAGAATTATTGTTTTGACTCCCGTTTCTTAATTTCTGAGGAGGATTTTCAAAATGAAATCAAAAAAAATTGACTTTGTTGTTGCTCATAATGTCGTGTCACTTCCGGTCCGCTCTGACGGCGAGACCCCCGTCCCGCTCTGCTGGCTGGTTCAGCCGGATGACCTAGATCGCGGCTGGGCTTCCGTGGTTTACTTTGTCGAGAAAATTACTTCCGATTTTGTCGTCGCGGTCCCCTGCCGCGGCTGTCGCGGTGGCCGCTGGTGTTTGTCGACTTCTTTTTCCTTGCTGGCCTTGCCGGCCAGGGCTCTTTGAAAATACAGCTTTTTTTGGTGGCCGTCCTTCCGGCCGGCTGTCGCTGGATCCGTCGTGGCAGCTTCTCT
>CAVJEL010000175.1:0-2041 GCA_963648635.1 Ruminococcus intestinalis | reverse complement strand
AGTTCAAATCATAGGAAAGTGCCCCTAGGATATCACCACGGATGTAGGGGGAAAGAGATGAGCGGGAGTCGAAAATCTTATCGCCGTCCTTAACGAGTCCTACCTTCTGTGTTGTAGATATACCGACACCGAGGCGTGTGTAGTTGAGTATGTTGATATCTGTACTCGAGGTATCTCTTTCGCTGTCGCTGCCGTATGTGGCATCAAACTCGCCAAGAACCTTTTCGATTATTTCCCTTTCTTTTTCACTTATATCCTCAGAAGCCTTGATCTCCCTCAATAGCTTACGCACTGTGTTGAGGTTATAAGGCTTGACTTCGGTCTGGAGTGGGATAATTCCCCTATTTTCACCAACTTCAATAATACGGTATGCTTCGCTATCGAGACTGACAGAATGATACTTGGTCGCCCAGAGGCTCGAAGAAAGCACAATAACCATCAATAAAAACAAACAAACTTTTTTCATCATTTTCCCCTGATGTTGTCTATATTTAGCAACTCCCCTATTTTTTTGTCTGTCTCAGGAGGGTTGAATGGAATAAATCCACCATAGTGGTAAAGCGTCAATTCTCCCACAAGCACTTTCCCCTCACAATAATACATATCTACGCGGAGAAAAGGAAGAGAGGAGGAAAGCCTCTCGCTTATACTCTTCATTTCTTCAAAGAAAGGAGGCTTAGAGAAAGGAACAGGAGAAACATCGTCATCCATCGAGAAGTCAAGCCTATGAAAATCCATATCGTAGATAGCCTGTTCGGGATGGGAAGAGCTCTCCTTCTCAATGTACATGAACTTTGCCTTACCGCCAAATACAAAGAACTTGTAGTCCGTAATATCCTTGCCGAGGTATTTCTCTGCAATTATTTTCGGCTCTATATTCTTGTACTGCCACTCACGGGTTGTACGGTAGTAGTTATGTTTAAGCGAGTATCTTAACTTCTTCTTGGCTTTCTTTACGTCAAAATCCCCGCTTCCATCATTTATTATGTAGTTTCCGCTGTCATGATTTGTTTTAAGGACAAAGGAAGACGGGAGAAACGAAAAGTCTATATCACCCACATTCGACCACACGCCTAGAAGCGGCACGGTATGGCCCTCCCCTATCTTTTCGTCGATATATTCCCTGACAGCGAACTTATCTGCAAGTGTTGTATAGAGCGCTCTATGGTCATAGAGCTTCAGGTACTGTAGCTTTTCATTGAATGTTTGAGGGGGATTAAGGGATAACTTTTTCCCCATTCTCAGGCGATAGATAAGCTTTATGTAGCTCTCGTCGGAGAGAAAGAAGAGCGAGCGGTAGAAAAGCTGAATAATTCTCTTTCCAAGAAGTTTCTTGAGCCTCTTTATCCCTGTCTTCTTCATCTCGTCTCCAATAGATTAAGGTAAGCCTTGACGACAACTTTGCGGTCATAGTACTTCTCGACAAAACTCCTGCCATTCCTACCCATTCTCTCGCGCTCGTCAGTGCTCAGCGACGCCATTTTTCTGATGACGGCAATGAGGTTTTCCGAATCCTTTTCCCTACAGAAGAACCCGTTCTCACCGTCTCTTACAAGTTCTTTACACCCGGTTCTTTCTGTTGCGATTACTGGCCTCCCCACAGCAAAGGCCTCGAGTATCACATTCGAGAGACCCTCGGGATGAAAAGTCGGAAGGACAAGGCAGGATGATGAGGCAAGGTAGCCGCGTGTGTCGGAAAGAATGCCGTGGTAGATAATTTTCCCATTCTCAACCAGTTTTTCGAGTCTTTCTTTATATTCGCTATCGACAGGCCCCGCTGCATGAAAGATAAGCGTGTCGGATGCAAGTTCTTCGGCAGCAGCAAAGTATTCCTCGATTCCCTTTGCCTTGATGAGACGTCCAAGAAAAACAAAGTTAACTTTGTCGCCTTCGGGATATTCAGAATACTTAAACTTATCGAGGTTTATTCCGCTTCCGGGTACAACGAGGGACTTTTTATACTGTATTTTATTATCATCAAAGAAGTGGCGGTTATCTTCATTCTGGAAGACAACGCACTCTGCATACGGCATAACAGCCT
>CAVJEL010000174.1:0-2138 GCA_963648635.1 Ruminococcus intestinalis | reverse complement strand
ATTCATAATCACCCCCGAAAATGGCCCCGTAGCGGGGTCTATAAGCCATCAAAAACGGCTTTTGACGGCTCGTTTTTACCCTGGATGAGGAATTTGGGTATAAAAAATCGACCTTTTTCTGGCCGTTCTTCGATGTCTCTTGTGAAAAAGTTATAAGAAAGGGTCTTTTACCCCTTATCTTCCCATTACCTGCATCAGGGTTGGAGCTGAGAAGAGGTTCATAGCTCTCTTGATGTTGTATCCGAGCGCAAACAGGTTGGCTTCGGCTGCTACTTTCTTAAGTCCCTTGAGCAGGAAGTAATCTCCATTCATTATTCTCTTTATAGTTCCGAACGGATGCTCGGATGTGCACTTGCGTTTATCGAGCTTCTCTCTGTCGGGCCGGAACATGTAGTGGACCTCGTTCCACTTCTTCACACCCTTCACCGTTCTCTTCACCTCCGGAATCTTTTCAATCGGGTCATCTTTACCATCATTCCGGAATGGAGCTTCTTTAATCCGGCAGTTCTTCGAGAAGTCAATCTCCTTCCATTTCGTCACCTTTGTACTGTTGAAGCACTTGTCTTTGAACGGACATTTCTTGCAGGCAAGTTTGTTGGCGTACCGTATAGTTCCGTTATCCTTGTTGGCCTTCTTCCTGAGTATTTTTCCACCCGGGCAGTAGACCTCATTCTTCTTCGAGTCCCTTACAAAGTAGCCTTCCTTAGCCTTGGCTACAAGCTCCTCTTTTGTCATTTTATCAAGGCCGAATGGATTCTCAGCTTCAATATCCTTACTGGATTTATGGAAGATTTTCACATTCCCTTTCTTGTCTTTGACAGGTTCAAGGTACTCCTTGTATGGTTCGGGAACAACTCCAGCACGAAGGCACTTCTTAAGATCAGCTGCTTTAGTTGAGGCTTTTTCTTCTTCAGTTACCTCGTTTTCTTCGTACTTGAATTCCAGCTCAATCTCATTCTTATGAATCTTGTTTCCGTTCTTGTCTTCATATTTTGAGAGGAAAGTATTCGGGATTATGCCGTTCTCGAGGCTGTCTACCATATCTTCCGGCTGGGCATATCCGTTATCTGCAATAACTTCTTTAATCTCACCTTCGTCCCTATCTATATTATCGATAGTCTGTCGGATGAGACCGTGGTCGGTGCATTTGTTGGTTGTTTCCACGGCGGCGATGAGGTGACTGTCGCTGTCGACTGCGGTCTGTATATTATAAGAAGGATTACATCCGCCGTAATGGTTTTTCATCAGCCTTGCATCCGGGTCGTTCTCCGAATACTGCTCGCCTGTTTCCTGAATCACCTTCTGGATTTCCTCGTGCTTCTTTTTCCTTTCCTGGTACTTTCTCAGTTTTTCAATCTTTGCCTTTGTCTCTTCAGGAAGATTAGTCTCATCACATCCCTCTTCCCAGGATGAAGCTTTAAGGTTAGCTGTAATTTCAGCAATATTACTATCGTCGTTCTGAACTCTGTCGCCGATTTTATTTGCTGTATGGCATCCATCCTTTGACTGCTGAGCTCTAATCTTTGTGCCGTCAACGGAAAGACAACCGCCGAAAGCCTCAGTTCCAGTTGCCGGAGAAACATCTTCTTTCAGAAAAGCGTTGAAAGCATACAGCACTGCTGCTATCTCATCTACATTGTTCTTCCTGAAATCATTGATTGTTCTGAAGTTCGGAGTAAGGTGTCTACAGATCCAGATACCCCAGGTATGGTTCTTACAGAACTCCTCAAGCTTTCTGCAGGACCTTATTCCTCTCATATACCCGACGATAAAGAGCGTCAACATCATATATGGGTCATATGACTTACGTCCCTTGTTGTCTCTATCGCTGTATTTGAACTTAATATTGCCTTTAACTTTACATTCAACGAAGGTTTCGACCACATTTGGCAGGTCATTCTCCCCAACAAGCATGTTAAGGGAGATGAAAAATACGTCGTCTCTACCAATTCCTAATTCGTATGCATATCTACTACTCATATAATGAGTATACCAAATTGAGGGTAAAAATGCAAGTTAAATCTTTGCAATAAAAGAAAATAAGCCTAAATTTAACCCCTCTAAAACCGGCCTATCCAAGCCTACACCCTTGCTTGAAGTCAATTTCGGGCTGAGACGATTTTAGGACAGTCTCCCCC
>CAVJEL010000173.1:0-2265 GCA_963648635.1 Ruminococcus intestinalis | reverse complement strand
AAGCGGAAGGAGCGGAGTGAAATCAGGGCATTTATCGAGAACAACCGCATTCTCCTTTCGTGCCTATCTGATGTCCTCGATACCGGAGTCGATATCTCCTTTTTCCGTGAAAACTTCATCAAGGGGCCGTTATTGAGGCCGAAGAAGGAAAGACGGGAACTCGAGAGAAAAGTAAGAGCAAGGGTTATGGAATACCGCGCGTCAAAGCACTTTACACAGTACTATCGCTATTCAGACACGTACTACAGGCAGACGAAACAAGATTTCAGTCGACTCTATCAAGTAGCTCCTTGAGTTCTTTGATAACTCCCTCTATGTCCTTATTTATCTCCTCGAGGCTCCTGAATGTAGATGTTGTATTTTCAATGTAGAAAGACGGAAGGAGGTTGTAGGCGTTTTCTCTGACCCTCTCCTTGTCGACGAGGATGCTGATTCCTTCTTCCTCTTTTCTCTCCCTTTCGAGTATTTCTATCTTCTCTACAGCTTTATCTCTAAGAGAAAGGGTTTCATAACTTTTCTCGTAGTAGAACCAATCTTCATCCTTTTCCTTATGGGTGAGGTCGACCATCAATATGTCGCTCTTCTCGTCTTTTGAGAGGACAAGAAGGATGTTGGGGGTGTTTAAAAACTTATATAGATTCGGAAGAAGTATGACGGCGGATACATAATTATTCTCTACAAGGTATTTTCTTATTTCCTCTCCGTAGTATTTTGTCCCAAAGGCAAAACTGCTTGTAAGGCTTAATACAGCCTTGCCGTGCTCTTTGAGCGTGTATGCAGCTTTGATGACAGCGGCATATGCTATCTCACTGAGAAACATCCCATTGTATTTCACACCCGGCAGTTTTTTCCCCCTTTGAGGGGTAACGAAGACCTTGTCAGCCTTTAAGCCACTCTCGATGTTCTCTTCAGATATTGAATCCTCGTATATTGCCTTTCCCTTCCTGTCAGTGAGAAAGAGATAGAGCGCTGAGAGGGCATAGGCATTGGGATAATTATCGGCCAATATAAGATCTACATTGTCCTTTCCTTTCGTTATGATTTCTGCCGTCAGGGCTGTCCCACTCATAAAGTCGGAGAATGTCTCCCAGTCCTTCAGTTTAAGTATTCTAGCGGCTACTTCTGCAACCTTCGGATTGATGCCACTGAAGCGCGCGAGGTTCTTTATAAATAGATACTCGTAGATATCGCCTTCGTCTGATGTTATATCGAGTTTATAAAACGGCGTCTTTATGCTATGTGTGTCGTTGAGAGCACATAGTTTCTCGAAGGCGTAGGATGAGGGACGGAATCGGTCTATGAGTGTGTTTTCCTTGATGCTTAAGGATTTTTCTATAGTCCCCAGTACGTATTCGATGTCATTCTGCCTCAGGTATATTTTGTCGCCCCCGAGGCCTTCTTCGATTTTATCGAATGCCCTGTCGCGTGCAATGCTACCGTGAGTTTTGATGCACATCTTTTTGAGCGTCCACAGGAGAAGAAACGGCTCGAGGATGCCCTGAGGAGCAAAGTCCCCACGGATGACGGTTTCTCCCAGCTCGTCGAGCGAACATAATATTTCATCAATTATCGCTTCTTTCTCTCTATCCATTGTTCTCTCTCCAAATAGTATTGAGGCGCTCTTCCTCCAGTGCTATGTACTCTGCAGTCTTCTTTTTTATAGCCATCATCCTTTCGTAGCGTGAGGCTATCATTTCCTGCTTATCCATAGGTAAGACGGGGATATCTAGAATATCGAGATCGGATTTTTTGAGGAGGGTTGTGACGGAGCCGTAACAAAACTTTTTCAAGCTTTCCTTGAAGAGCGAAGAGTTGAGATAGGCAAGAAGGTAGCGCTTATCAACATTCTTATTGTACACATCAATTCTCAATAGAAATGACGGCACCAAAAGCCCTTCATCCTCTTTTTCTATAATTATGCTGTCGTAGGGGGATGAGAGCTTTAACACAATATCTCCCTCTTGGGTAAGAAAACACGATATCCTCTTCCCCGGGATAAGAGTTTCTTCCTGCAGTAGGGCGTGATCAATTCTTCCGTCATATATTGCCCTGGGTGTGAGAACGAGTATTTTGTCTCCTTCTTTATCCTTTTCGTCTTCTGCAATGACCCTTTTTGTGATTACGCCTGCAGTGAGCAGGGCTATGTCCTTCAATAACATTGATAATCCTTTCTCTTTCAAATCCTATGATATATTTAGATTAAACATAGTTATTGTTTGTTGAAATCCCCATCCCGTCAAGTATGACTATCTACGTGTTCTCTCT
>CAVJEL010000172.1:0-2297 GCA_963648635.1 Ruminococcus intestinalis | reverse complement strand
TAAGGACACGATATATGTAATCGAATTAAAGCGTGATGAGAGTGCCGATGCTGCAATCAAGCAGATTAAAGATAAGGATTATGTTGAGAGGTATCTAGCATGGCGCCTGGATAGTCCCAAGCATCAGATACGCCTACTCGGCATGAACTTCAGCAGTAAGGAGCGCAATATTACAGAATGGAAGGAAGAGATTCTGAACTGATTTCCATGTCGCATCAGGAGGAATTTCTTTCGAGGCTGTTTAAAAGAGAGACTCGATTTCACCAAATGAGGAGATAACTAAGTCGGAGTACTTTTCGAGTATCTCCCTCTCGAGTGTTCCTTCTATTGCAACAACTTTCCCGCACTTTGCCTTTTTTGCCATCTTAAGGTCTTCGGGGGTATCTGAAACGAAGATGATATCCTCCACATTTAGATTGAAGAAGGTTGCAAATAAGAGGACAGTGAGCTTATTGGGCTTTTTGATGCGCGAGGAGGAGTCGACGGTGTAGTCAAAGGTAAAACCTAGATGCTTTTCAAGTGCTTTAACCGATGACGGTGAGTCATTTGAAAATAGCGCGATGGGGATATCCTTCTCCCTCAAACTCTCGAGTGTCGATTTAACAACTACGAGATCATAGTTTTCAATTTCCTCTTCAAAGCCGTAGCTACTTCTTTGTTTAATCTTTAGAAATCCTTTCATGGCTTTGAATGGGTTTAGACGGTAGCGGATGGTGATTGAGAAAAGCCTTATTACCGCAGGTATTCTTTTCTTCTTATCAAAAAGCGAACTCTTACTTTTAATCCTTCCATCCGCAATTGATAATACCCTTAAAAAGGATGTGACTATCTCGTCTTTCTTTGTATTATCGAATCTCTTTAAAGGAAGGTTTTCGAGGAGGCACTTCTTAATTGGATTAATCCATAGAGAGTAGGGAAAGATGGTGCCGTCCTTATCGAGTATGAGAGCTTTCATAGGTCTAAGGATATTCACAACTCTCCCTTTTGACTACACTTGGGTTATGTTATATAAAGCGAAAGCATATGCCAAAGTAAATATAGGGTTGAGAATAGTTGGAAAGAGGGACGACGGCTACCATCTTTTGTCCTCATACTTTTCTCTCATCCCACTCTATGATGAGATAGAGCTCGATATAAGTAGTGGTTCTAATACAATAATAAAAGGAAACGAAGAATACCTTGAGAGTGGTGAAGATCTGATGGCTAAGGCTGTTAGAATCTATAAGAAAGAGGCCAATCTTGATTTCTCCGTATCAATAAATATAAGGAAGAACATCCCGACACAGGGAGGACTTGGGGGCGGAAGCAGTGATGCTGGAGCTGTTCTTAAGCTTATTAATAATCACTTCAAGGTACTTACGAGCGCTGAATTACTACTCATCGCGGAGAAAATCGGCGCCGATGTTCCCTTCTTTGTCTCAGGTTTCAATACGGCATACTCCGAAGGAATAGGGGAAAAGGTTGAAGAGAGAAAACTTCCTGAAGAGTATGAGTACATAGCTCTCTTCAGAGCTAGAGGAAGTGGTGTCAGCACAAAGGATGCATACTCAAGACTCGACAAGCTTTCCCTTTCATCAAATCCTCTTCCCGAGCTTGAATATCCCCTCTCGAGAGAGAAGTACCCCAACGACTTTGAGAAAATTGAGGGCGACGATACATACAGAGAGATGAAAGACAGTCTTAAAGAGGGAGATTATCTATCGCTTTCCGGCTCTGGTAGCGTATGGTTTCTCCTCTCAAGAGAAGAATGGAAGGGAAAAAGAGAGGATTTGATATACAAAGGGAAAATCAAGTAGACCGAAAACTCTTTTTTTGCTATTGTAAACTCGTCTTAGGGACGTAGCCCAAAGGTTAAGGCAGGAGATTTTGATTCTCCATATCACGGTTCGATTCCGTGCGTCCCTGGATTTTTATGCATAAGTTATCGAAATAACTCAGCCAATTAATTCTTAGTCACGTATAAAGTTATTCAATTCTGTCATTGAGATGCCAGTAACAAAGAGAAACCGATGACAGTAACTGTGTACAAAAAGTGTGTACAGAATCTACCAAACACAACTCGTCAAAAAGGTTATCATCTAGATCGTATTGGTAAAGTAAAACCAATTAATTATTCATCATATAAAGATATATCTGAAGTGATGGTAGTGTTGTCGGGTGTGATTTGATAACTTAAAAAGCAGTTTTATCTGTCTCTTCACTTTCGGGTTAGGACATACGCACCAAATTGACTTTTAACCCATCATGCCGTTTAGAGCATAAAGAAATAGGGAGCTCTTGCCATTTGTAAAGTCAAA
>CAVJEL010000171.1:0-2307 GCA_963648635.1 Ruminococcus intestinalis | reverse complement strand
AGATGGGAGCAAGTGGTGCTGCCATTGCAACCGTGGCGGCACAGGCTTTAAGTGTTGCGCTGTCGTTTATCCTCATCAAGAAGAAGGGACTTCCCTTCCATTTCACAAAGGACCATATCTACTTCAAGAAGGAGGAGGCTAACCATATCATCAGGCTGGGCTCCCCTATCGCGCTTCAGGATATGTGCAACGAGCTTTCGTACCTTATCATAATAGGACTTGTCAACGCCCTCGGAGTTACAGCTTCCGCAGGTGTCGGAATAGCCGAGAAACTTGTCATTTTCATCCTCCTGATTCCTACTGCCTATATGCAGTCGATATCTGCATTCGTGGCACAGAATATGGGAGCGGGACAGTATGAACGCGCAAGAAAAGCGATGTGGACGGGAATGGCGACAGCTGTCATTCTCGGGGGAATCACAGCCTATGCAGCATATTTCCACGGCCCCTCCCTTTCCTCGATATTCGTCAGCGCGACAACAGAGTACAGGGACCAGGTAATACAGGACTCTAGCGAGTTTTTGAAGGCGACATCCATAGAATGCTTCGTGCTCTCAATAGCCTACTGCCTTACAGGGTATTTCAACGGTATGGGAAAGACGACATTCGTAATGCTTCAGGGTCTTGCGGCCATCTTCCTTGTCAAAATCCCATATGCCTATATTCAAAGCAGAAAGCCGAACCCGAGCCTCTTCAATATTGGCCTCTCGACGGCATATGCAGCGCTGTTCACCCTCCTCGTCTGCCTCATCTATTATTTCTACTCACTTTGGAAATACAGGAAGGCAGAGGGAACATGAGCCAAAAAAAAACAAAAACCCATGCCTCTTTAGAAAATCATAGAGGAACCCAGTCTATTACCCTCGCCTTCTTGCTATGTGTTCTTAATACTCTTCACAACAGCTAACACCTCAGCCCTCTCTGTCGTTGCTGGAGTGCTTTTGAAGGTGAATGTAAAATTGGTAAATTTCCTTCCCTTCACTGCTGAAAATTGGATTTGGTATGCGGTTTCCAGCTTTGTTTCAACATTTAAGAATGTTATCCCATTTGAATAATACTTAGTGCATGATAGAACGCTGACTCCATACGACTTATACTGTTCCTGCATTGTCTGACCGAACTTCTGTACCTCGGTCGAACTCATTGACTCAAACCCCTTGCCATTTTATGGAATACTCGTAACTGTTATTACGATTGTATCTTGTGGATGGTGAGCTGCAAAATATTGATACCTTGATGCAATATATGTTGAGTCTGTTGAATATCCATCCGGAACTTCAAATGAATACTTAAGAGATGATAGATTAATGCTCTTCGCAAAACATGCGGAAATTACAAAAAGGAATAAAACCACAACAAAATATATCTTCTTTCTCATGATAGCCCCCATCTGTTTCTGACCCCATTGTATACCACTTTATACTTCATGTGGTCGCTTGACAGGCGACAATAAGGTTTCTTGACAGCTGCAAACAAGTCTAATCCCTGCCGAATTCCCTCTCTCTGATTTTACAATCCTTTCAGCTCCTCTCATTCCCCTTTGTGAAATAAGAAGCAGTATCTCTCATGGGAGTTGATTACCCCTGTAGCCTGGAGGTATGAATAGATTGTCGTGCTCCCCACTGCCTTCATGCCCCGCGTCTTAAGGTCTTCGGCTATTTCATCGGAAAGCTCAGATTTCGTAAGCCCAGTCTCATAAATCACACGGCCGTCTGTCCAGTGCCATAGGTAAGATGAGAAGCTTCCCCACTCCTTCTGTATTCTGCTGAACACCACGGCATTGGTAACAGCAGCTTTAATCTTCATCCGGTTACGGATTATTCCGCCATTGTTTCTCAGCGCCTCAAGCTTCTCTTCGTCATAGGCACATACTTTTGCTAAATCGAAGTTATCGAAAGCTTCACGAAAGGCCTCACGCTTATTGAGAACACACTCCCACGAGAGCCCTGACTGAAAACATTCCAATATGAGAAGTTCGAAGAGGTAGCCGTCATCATGAACGGGACGACCCCATTCCTCATCATGATATCGAATATACCTTTCGTTCTTCACGCCCGCCCAGGAGCATCGTATCTTCCCGTCAACCCATTCCATTATCAACTCCGCATTTTTGTCCTGCTGTTCTCAACCAGTGAAGAATCACCCCTTTCAAGCCTTCTGATATCATGAGACACCCATTGCTCCTCAGAGAGCAGCAAGAAAGCAGAAACTACTCAATATTAGTCAAAAGGGAACGTGTCATCCAACCCATTTTTTGAGATGCTGAACACTTCAGACCTCCCCGGACTCCAGAATCCCCCTGATGGT
>CAVJEL010000170.1:0-2389 GCA_963648635.1 Ruminococcus intestinalis | reverse complement strand
GAAAAGACAGCACTGTTTTTATAGAGGATTCCCATCTCGGCAGCGCGACCGCATCCAACCATTATACTTGTCTCAACTGCGAGTCCCAGTGCACACGGACATGCAACAACAAGAACCCCAGTTGCTGTAAGAACGGCTTTCTCTGCGTCTCCGGGAGAAAGAATGAAATACCAGAGAAGAAACACAGCAATAGAAATTGCAAGGACTACGGGGATAAAGATTGATGCCGCCCTATCTGTCTTCTCCCTCACTTCGGTTCCTTCTGCCGTGGCATTCCTCACAATTTCTACAACGTGTTCAATAGTAGAGTCCTTGTTTGTAGAGACCGTCTCCATGATTACATTGCCGTCCCTGATGATAGTTCCCGAGATAAGACTATCGCCCTTTTCCTTCTTTATGAGTGCGCTCTCCCCCGTCATCACAGACTCGTCAACAAATGCCCCGCCCTCAATCACAATGCCGTCGAGAGGAATTCTTTCGCCCTTTTCAAGAACTATCCTCTCTTTTCTCTTTATAAGGGATATGTCTTTCTCAATTGTTGTGCCGTTTTCATCAAGGACCCTCGCTTTACGGGGGATTAGGTTCATAAGGCGGCGAAGTGACCGGGTTGTTTCACCTCTTGCCACAGACTCGAGATATCTACCGAAGAGTAGCATGCTCACAAGTACACCCTGCGAGAGAAAATATAGTTTGATATCCTCCTTTGCCGTAAACGCTGTATATGTACTGAAGAGGTATATAACAGATGTCGAAAGCGCAATGAGGGTGTCCATATTGAGACTTCCGCCCTTTATCGAATGGACCATACCTCTGAAGAAGCGCCTTGCAGGAAAGAGCTCGATAAGAGTTCCAAGTACAACCTGGATATATGGAGAAGGCCCCCATAGGAGGGGAAAAGTAAGTAGTACAGATATTACGAGATTACGGAGTATCTCCATCTGGCTATCTGCAACGAGGGTCTCTTCGCCCCGCTCTACATTCAAAATCGTGACATCAAAGTCGTGAGCGTTGAAAAATTGGATGATATCTCCTTCAGTGTCGCCTGTTCTTATTACCCTGACCTTTACTCCCCCGTTTTCCTCTTCCTCCCACGAAAGAGCCCCCTCAAAGGATGAGAGAAACTCATCTTTGAGTTTTATCCCGTCTACGGGAAGAGAAAAGGAGACTGTGTCCTCAAGAAGACGGTAGCCGAATCGCGAGAGTTTCTCCGATAGTAGTGAAAAATCCACATAGTGAGAGTATTCAACATAGAGTGTACCCTCAAGGTAGTTACACGCGGCGCTTTCAACATTTACTGTTCGTCGTGTTATTCTCTCTATTGATGACGAGCACGAAGGACAGTCCATGCCGTATACTTTTATCCTCGCCTTATGCATTCTTCTCTTTTCTCAATCTCAGAAATTCCCTGAATGCAAAAAAGGATGACGGGAGACATAAAAGAGGAACCTCGAAGAGGAAGACCCAGCTTATCCAATCCACCCCCTGGTAGTACACACCGTTCCATGTAACGCCCTTAATCAACTCAAAGTATGAGTAGTTCCATACTCCCCAGAGCCCGGAGGCAGCACCTTTGAGATGTATTGTCAAAAAGCCCGCCGTCGTGAATACCCCTCCGATGGCAGTAACAAGAGTCGAGCTCATTCTCCTGAGCTTGATTAAGAATATTGAAACTACAGGGAAGATATAGACTGTCAAGTTCAACACAAGGAGGGACAATGGGATGCTGTAGCCCCAGTTGAATGCCTGCCTGATGTGATCTCCATCATGAAGAAGAATCGAAAGAAGTATGATAAGAGCTGAAATCATAGTTCTCTTCAGCACCTTATCCTCCGGTTTAATATTAAGCGTGTTCACCATATCCTTAGACGACATATGGGCCTCCATTGATTTTATTTACCACTTGGTAAAAATAAAGATAGACTCTTCTTGACCCTTCGTCAATAATGGCTAGAATGATTTCATGCCTTTAATTGTAGATAGAGAAGAAGAAAAGAGAAAAATACTCTCAGCATTCGAAGAGTGCATTAAGGAGAAACCCATTTTCAATATAAGTTTGAGAGATATAGCCTCAAAGGCAGGAATTACGCACCCGAAAATCCTATGCTACTTCTCATCGCGTGATGAGCTCGTAAGTGAGTATTGCCGTTATATAAAAACATATATGTACACCCACTGTGAAAATTGGTTCAAAACCCACAGCAGGGAAGACTACAGAACAAAGAAGGACTACATAAATACATTCCTCGAGTATGTTCTGAAAGGTAATGAAGAAGAAACAAGACCGACGGCAACAGTACAGACCTATGTCCTCGCAAAGTACAACAGCGATATCAACAAGATGATAAAAGAGGAGTTCATGGAGTGGAAGGCATTGATGAAAAGGTGCCTT
>CAVJEL010000169.1:0-2393 GCA_963648635.1 Ruminococcus intestinalis | reverse complement strand
ATCTTTTGTTCTCCTTTCTCTTTTCGTAGTCTCTTCTTATTTCATCTCCCCATGTGTCGTCGATGTTCTCATTCCTGCGATATGAGGAGACAGTTCTCGAGAGTATCTCATAATTGAGCGCAACACCGTCCCTATCAGAGTGATATCTTACGGCCCTGTCTTCTCTTATGCCGTAGCGTTTTGCAGTCTCCACCGCGTCGATATTAGCCCCGAGGAATATGAACTCCCATCCGTACTTTTCCCTCTCTTTCTCAATCATCGATTTCACCTTGTCCGATGAATAGATATAAGAGGAATTCTCCATGCCGTCTGTTGTGATCACAAACATTGTCTTTTCCGGCACATCTTCGCTCCTGGCATATTTATGAACGTTCCCGATGTGGTGGATAGCCCCTCCAAGTGCATCTATAAGCGCAGTGTTTCCCCTCGGGTAGTACTCCTTCTCTGTCAGGAGGGGAACATCTTTGATGTCGACTCTGTCATATATCACCTCCGATACATGGTCAAAGAGCACAAGAGAGACTATGCATTCGCCTCCTTCTTTTTTCTGTTTTTCAATCATCGAGTTAAACCCTCCGATTGTGTCCTTCACGAGGCCCGCCATACTGCCACTTCTATCAAGGATGAATACCAGCTCTGTTAAATCTTTTCTCATACATTACCTCCGTTTCATAATGTGACTTCAGTATAGAGATATGAGAAAAGCGATGTATTAACTCCCAGTTAATCGATAATTGCGCCGGGAAGAAGAGCAAGGTCGAGAGAGTAGAGGAGGTTATCTATCGTGTAGCGGTCATATATTCTGTTTGATATGAGAGAGGCAAGGATTATGTCTTCCAGTGACGACTGGTTTATTGCGTATCCGGCCTTCATGAGGAGTTCTTTTGTCTCATCAAGGTTAAGCTTGAGGGCGATGGCAAGGGCGAAAACCGTCAATTTCTGCGGGTTGCTCTTTCCCTTGAGGATTTTCCAGAGTCCCGGTGCGGAGAGGTCAAGTTCATCTTGAAGAAATGTATTCGGCACTTTTTTCTCTTCGATTATCCTTTTCAGCATCTCGGAAAAACTCTCATCTACCGTAATCTTCGATAGATTCTGCTCTGTTGGTTTTTTAATGAGCGCGTCTATCTCATCCCTGCTCATGATTGACGGGGAACACAATGTGTATTCTTCTTGCTCGCCGTCTATAATCTCTGATAGATAATCTTCATCCGGAACATATTCGCCTAGGCTTTCGCTTACGAGAGTCATAAGCTCATCAGGAATTATCTTATTGTTGTCTTTGTAGAGCACAAGATAGACACTTAAGTGTGGATGTTCTCTAAGAGCTTCATTGATGGCATTGACTGCCACAGTGAATGCAACTTCGCTCGGGAAGTGCTTTCCCCTTGATGCAATTAGCGGGAAGGCGATGGTCTTGAGGCCGAGGAGGGAGGATAGCTCCATGCTGTTACGGTAGCATGACCCCAGTAAATCCAATTCGAGTCTGCTACGCCCTGTCCAGTGTGGGGATGACGTGTGGATTATGTACCTTGCGGGAAGGGAAAAGCCTTCTGTCGCCCTTACTTCTCCAAGGTGGAGTTTCCCCATCTTCTCTGTAGCAATACGTAACTCCTCGCCACATATTTCATGGATAGTCCTGTCGACGCCACCTCCTCCCGAGTAGTATTGGTCAGTGGGATTAACGACTGCATCTACGCTGAGTTTTGTGATATCTGACGAAATGATTTTGAACGGCATTGTCTTCTCCCTCCATAGTATAGAGCTCAAAGAGGGGAGAGACAAAGAAAAAAGGGAGAAGTCCTGTCCGACATCTCCCTCTGGCTTATTCGATTTATCCTATTATTTCTTGTGGCAACATGAAGCTCCACAGGAGGCACAGTTGCCACCGCAGCCGCCTCCCTTCTTTCTGTCCTTCCTCATTGCCAGGACTATCAGAACAACTACGGCCACTACTACGAGCAATGTAAGGAAAGTACCCAAATTCATACTGCAGCCTTCTTATTTGCTTTCTTGAAGAAGAGCTCATACACATAGAGTGCAATAACAAGGAGCGCAAGGATGAACAGTACTACATTGCCCTTTCCTGTGAACATGTTACCAACCTGTGTAATGACAAAGGCAACAAGGTAAGCAAAACCACATTCCCAGCCGATTGCAGCCCAGGTCCACTTGGGTGAGTTCATCTCTCTCTTTATAGCACCCATTGCAGCGAAGCATGGAGCGCAGAGAAGGTTGAAAGCGAGGAATGAGAATCCTGTGACAGCTGTAAATGCACTCGAAATACCTGCATATGCATTGCCGCTCGCGCCGTAGAGAATACCAAGTGTGCCGACGATGTTCTCCTTTGCAACAAGACCAGTAATGGAAGCAACTGCAGCCTGCCAGTTACCCCA
>CAVJEL010000168.1:0-2467 GCA_963648635.1 Ruminococcus intestinalis | reverse complement strand
GTATAGCAGGAAGTCCCATAAATAATCAACAACTTCTTTAAAAATAATGAATTATTTTGTGAGAGGAAGAGGATAGTTCTATTTATGCGGTTATCTTAGGATTATTACACGAAAATTAAATTTTAGGTACCCTCTTTCTTGGGCCTTCCCAGCTTTCTCTTCGGAGGAGGATTCAGCTTCTCATACTCTTTTTTCTCTCTCAAAAGAGTTTTCTTATTCTTCGAACCTAGTGGCCTTCCTCTTTTCTTTGGTTCTTTTGGTTCCGTTTCAACTTTCTCTTTCTTCGGTCTGCCGGGACCTTTCTTTACGAAGGGAGATGGCAGTTTTCTTTCAAGACTGAAGTTGTTATCCCTCTCATTGTAATCCTTGACGATTGCCTCGATTATGCTGTTGTCAATTCCGTATTCCTTTAGAAACAGAAGAGCCTTGCCACTGCCGTGGTAGCGGACTTCATAATCATTTCCCCTGGTTAGGAGGAGATTCATCTTGTCCAGTTCGGCAATGAGTACATTTGTCGGAATGTTTATACGCTTTGAAGTATTTACAATCTCACGCCTGATGATTGTTGCTATGAAAAGAAGAGCCATCTTGTTGAGTATGGCATCATCTCCTTGTGTACGGGTAACGGAGAAACCGAGCTGAGATTTTATTATTGAGTATGTTTTTTCTGAAACATCCCTTACATCATAGAGCTCGTCGGCTTCTTCCGGTGTCATGTCATCAGAGGAAATGAGTGTGGAGAACCCTTTGCTTTCAAGATCCTTCTGCCATTCTTTTCTGTTGAATTCGATTGCAATAACCTTATTGTTTTCGTCCTTCTTCTCTATAAAGTATTTCTTTGTTCCGTGAGGATAGGAAATCTTGTGGCCGTTATTTATCTCTTCCTGCGCCTTTTTATGTGCCTGGAAAATATTGGAAATAAGACGCAGTGATCTTTCCGTCCCATTACATCCGTCAAAGAGCAGGTATGCATATCCTTCCTCCTTACTGTTAGAGAAGAGCCTCACCTTGTCCTTGATGCCGAAAATTCCTTCACCGTTAAGAACATAATCCACATTCCATTTCAGGGAGTCAGCATACTTTTCCATCATGACGATGTAGGCGTTTGTGTTATCGGGTGCCATTATCATGTAGGAGCAACCCATTTCCTTGACTGCATTGATGACGTTTATAGTACAGAAGCCCCTGTCAAGAATCACTCCTTTAACGTGAATGTTGTTATCCATGAGGGTCTTAACAATGCTTGAGAAGGCACTCTTATCTACAACGCTACCGTAATAGACATCATATGTAAGAGGAATACCAGTGTCTCCGTTCACAGCATACATATAGGAAACAATATCACAGCTGTCCTTTGTCTTAGCGTGACCAGGAACAGCAAGTGTTGCTGTCTCTGATGAACATTCGTTATTAGAGCCGTCTATACAGATCCACACATTGTCGAGATTCTCTTTCTTGCATTCCTCGAGCCATAGATTTAGAAACTTCTTTCTTTTATCACCTGTAATGCCGTGAAAGAGCTCTGAATACCATGAATCACTGTAAGCTTTCGCTGAAAACAACACTTCATCATTCATAAGGGATGCGAAGCTCAAAGCACTGTCACTCCTATAAAGAATGGAATACATCGAGAAGTCTATGAGAGCATTAGTGTGTAGTGGCCCGAATGACTCCAGGAGTGCATTATAAAGTCCTGTCTTCTCCAGTATTCCCAATACGGCGGTATAGAGACCGAAGTGCAGGAAGTCGCTCTTTGCCTCAAGCTTCCCTTCATAGTATTTATTCCACTCATCTGGATAGTAGATTCTGAAGTTGTCATTGACGTACATCGTATTCTTGTTCGCCCTCTTTCCTATCAGCCGTCTATTGAAATCTCCTCTTTTGTTTCTTGTATTAAGCACAACATAAACCATGTCGGTAGCCTTGTTGACTTTAGCCCATTCAGGGATAGGAATCTCTCTCAAATTTGTATATAAACCACGGCCCATAGACGCCTCCAAATATTATCAATTCAACACGTGTAGCCTACACGTAATAATCATATAATATTTTATCCGGAGAGTCAAGCGCAAAAACATAGCCTTAACACTTTTCTATAAAAAGAATTAATGCTATCAAATAATTATCAGAAATAATGGTGTCTAATTAGTTTTCGTGTAAACACGGAGGAAATTCAGGTATATAGAAGGCATTCCGCATGGTCACCACCGCATTGGGATAGCGGAAGGCAAGTACAGCCAGCTGAGGTACATACTTATCTGTAGAATATATTCCCTTACCGACCTTAAAAAGCACGCCGGCTTCAATCTTCTGGCTTATCATGTAATCTGAACCGTATTCTTTCAAACAATCTGCCCGGCTTTTCATCTCCCTCGCTTCCTTTGATTTTGATTATACTACGCAAATATATAGCTCAAACTTCGCAGTTAAAAAACTACCCTATTAGATAGTATATTTATTTAAATAT
>CAVJEL010000167.1:0-2516 GCA_963648635.1 Ruminococcus intestinalis | reverse complement strand
AATCTTAAGATTTGGTCGATAAATTCAGCCCAAAACGACAGCAATCACGATAACTTTTACGTCCAGGAACGACCCTACAGCTGAATTTGAGATAAATAGATTGAAATGAACCCCCGTGGGAACCACATATATGGAAATTAGTGGCAGATTTTGCTACCCCTTAGAGGCGGAACAAAGGCATTGAAGGCATGTTCACATGACTGAATATGCCACTGTATACAGAAAAAGGCAATACACCCCCCTTTCCCCCCATAAGGGTGAAAATGGGAAAAGGAAGTAAATTGGAGGGGTATATTATGAGGGGTAGAGTATAGATACAAGCCAATCTAACTTCTTTCTATCGAAAATGGGTTGATCGGTCTCCATGTGACAAACGCCGCCACAGAAGGGACACTTATGGACAGGCTTATCTTCCTTCTTATCCTCTGTCTTAACCGGTGCCTTCTGCTCTTTACCTTTGTTTAACGACTCTCTTGCTTTTACAAGTTTTGTCTTTCTATTGGGGACAGCATATATTCCGTAATGCCTTATACGGACAAAGCCACTCTTGAGGGTATGCATAAGGAAACGGCGTATGAACTCTACATTGGTGAGAGTCAGCAGCTTCTGCTTATTGCCGTCTGCATAATCCCTGTACTGGAATGTGGTGTGGGTTTCGGTAACATTCTTTATTCTCGAATTGGAAATAGCAGAACGATGTGTGTAGTTGCCGATATAAGCAAACACACCCTTGGAGCCTTTAAAAGGTTCCTTAACATAACTAATCCAATTCTTTCTGTCAGCTTTCTTCAATAGGGATTTGAACTGCTTATGATCGAACTCGAACAGGCCCTTCTTCTCCGCCCGCCTGAGTCTCTTCAAGAGCTGCTTCTTCACTATTTCAGAAAGAGCTTTGACAGGAAACAGATAGACATCTCCATTCTTCGTTTTCTTCGCATCAACCCAATTTCCGTCATCATCTACACCTCCGGCTGTAATAGCCATGTGTATGTGAGGATGGAAGTCCAACTTCTGTCCCCATGTATGGAGGATAGCCGTCATCCCCGGAGTAGCGCCAAGGTGTTTGGGGTTTTTACACAGCGTTAAAACCGCTTCAGACACCGTTTTGAATAACAGCGAGTAGAAGAGCTCCTTATTGGCGAGTGCGATAGGATTCAAATCCGCCGGCACTGTTACTACGCAATGTAGATGAGTACAGTCGAGCACCATCCCATTTATCTTGTTAATCCACTCATAATGAGCCTGCGACTGGCATTTGGGACACATTCTGTCCCTGCAGGAACGGTATGAGACGCTTGGTAGTCCGCAAGATTCACACTTGTATACAAAAGCACCCATCAAGAGTGTTCTGCACGCCATGATGTGTTCGGCCACCACATTCTGTCTTAGAGTAAAGGCATATTGCGTTTCAGCACCTAGATACGAAGCATTGAAGACATCACTTACCTCGAACTTTCGTTCTTTCATGGAATGCAGTACAGAGTTCTTCTGCAACCTCAGAGGGAGACATAGCATCCTTCACACCATAGAGCTTTGCGTCCTTGAGATAGATTTCAGTCGTAGCAAGAGATTTATGCCCCAGATTAGCCTGAACACGGAGGATGTTGCTTATATTCTTCTGCAACATATGCACTGCAAACGAATGTCTGAGTGTATGAGGGTGATATTCCTTGTAAATTGTGTTACACTCTCTAGCGGTGTTAAAGGCTCTTGTGAAGAAGGTTTTTGCCGCAACACCATTTATTGATGTTGGGAATAGGGGCGTTGTCTTTATTCCCTTCTTTTCTTCTTCACTCAAGCCTTCATATTTCGGTTTTATTTTTGCAGTGTAATATTCACGCAGCAGCATGTATGTTGCATGTGGAAGTTCAACGTTCCTCGTGTGACCTCCCTTGCCGTTGCGGATAACAAGATAGTCGCTCTCACCTTCGTTTTTCCCTCTGATAATGTCCTCGGGAGTTATTCCCAATGCTTCAGACCTTCTGATGCCGGTAGAGTACAGAAGGATAAAATAGGTGAAGGCGGTTATGTCGCTGAAATGGGAGAAGAGTTCTCGTATTTCATCTACCGACATCGACGGTTGTGGTTTCCGCTTCAGCTTGGAGTTCGGAACCTGGCTGTCGTTGACGTCCCGTACAAGCACAACCTTCAGAAGGAACTTGCACGCGCTGTTGTACTGGTTGATGGTCGCGTTCGATAGTTTGCCACTACCTTTAAGTTCTAACAACCAGCTGCGTAAGTGTGATTCCGTGAGAGCAGTATATTCTGCCTCTCCGGAAGCCTCGAGAAAACAGGCAAAAACCCGTAGGTATGATTCCTGCGTCCTCTCACTGAGGTCTCTCAAGAGAAAGTCTTCTTCGGCTTTCCTGATGACCTCCTCGTTGCTCATCGTATTCATTATGAGCCTCCTATAATCGATATACTCGAACAGTCGAGCACATCAAATTTTATAGGAGGCGAGTAATGATGAAAACAAGATTATTCTTGAGAAAGGATAAACGGGGAAGCCATTAAGC
>CAVJEL010000166.1:0-2618 GCA_963648635.1 Ruminococcus intestinalis | reverse complement strand
TTTGCCGAGCCAAGCATATATGTTTCTTCAAAAAGTACCTTCTCTTTGTCGCCGGCACGGTGGGAAATATATGTAATCCCCGTCTGTGTTGAGATTGAAAGGAGGGTGTTGTAGAGCATAAGGTATCTCTCATCCTGTGCCATACCATCCCATCCCTCGGGGTACTCGACCATCGATGCAATTGCAACACCGAAGCCTTTCTTCATGCTCTCGATATCCTCAATCTTTTCCTCGATGAGATCAGACTTGGGGGCGATACGCCTTATATCACCATCGGTTGTACTTTCCTTAACTACAACACCTGAGACAAGCATGTCATATGTTTCATCATCAACACCTTTGAGGTAACTTCTCAAAGGTGAAGTGGAGTAAGCTCCAACAAGCAAAACGAACAAACAGAGAACAAAGGCCAAACACTTTTTCATTTATTAATCTCCTCGATAAACCAATCCTTGAGGGATGTTATACGCCGTGTAAACGCTGACGGAAGGTGCACATCGGTTATAGGAGTCTCAACATACTCTTCGGCGTCCCTTACGGTAGCGAGGCCAAATATTGCAATTCCTTCATCCGTCATCAAACAGTCAACAGATAAATCCAATTCCCCTTCCTTCACTGCCGTAAAGAAGAGGAACTTCAACTTCGAGACATTGGTTATGGTCATGAATATCTCATCACCGTTAATTTCATAATCTATTGTATATGTATTGCCCCCGAAGATATTGTCCTTTAGGTAAGCGGCAAGAGTATAGCTGTATGTTTCAGGAGCATATGAAAACTCTACATCATATGCCTTTTTTCCCTTCTTGACCGACGTAAGGGTATATGCATCTGAGAATAGCTCCTTCGGCTGCTCTCCTGCAGAGTACGAGATGTACGTAATCCCTTTAATAGTCGAGATAGAAAGAAGGGTGTTGAGTATCTCCAGCTTCTTCTCCTCATAACTCAAATCACTCCAGCTTTCGGGGTACGGCACAAATGTCGCAATTCCACTGACAAGAGTTGAATCGAGCTCGGAGTCTTCTATAGCCTTCTCTTTGGCCTTTGTCCCGTCAAACGCAATCGACGGAACATAGTCGTTATAGACTGAGTAATACTCGACTGTCTCTCCTTTAAGTATTTTATCCCTTACACTTTCATCAAACGAAGCAGTTACATCGTAAATGCTCTCAGTCGCATGAAGTGAAAGAGCGATAAGAAGAAAAGACAGAAGGAGGAATACTTTTCTCATACCCTCTACCTCAGAATACCACCTTGGCACCAAGTGTCACGACAAAGCTGAGAGTTGACTCCCAGTCCCCGGTCCATGTGATATTGCCGGGATTGTACCAGCCATATTTATCCGACGATTCCCTCTGTGGTTCAAAGCTTCTCTCCGTCTTGAGCATTCCGAGAAGGCCGCAATTGAATGTAACTTTGTTGAAGAAACTTTTCTCGACTGTAACCTCGGCACTCAAAAGGTTGCTGTAAATATTACCGAAGAATGACCTGGATGCATATTCATCTGCATCATAGGCATCATAGTTCATGACTGTGAGAATATCTGTTCCGGAAGTTCTGATTGCATACTGCGCACTTCTTGTCTGGTTTTTGACAAGTAGTCCTACTTTCCAGTCCGAGAACAGCGTTGTTTCAAAGGACATCAAGAGCTCGATTGTGTCGGGGTTGACAGGGTACCCTATATTCTGGCCCTTGTTTACATATGCTGTAGTATAAGGAACATATGCAAAGAGAGCTTCACTTGACTGGTAGTGTGCCCCGAAGAAAGGTGCAATGTATGTAGCCTGCAACTTCAACTCAGTAAATGAGAAGACAGGAAGCGGGAACGTGCCGCCGGCCTGGAGTGCAAATATATTCCTCGGGCACGTAATGGGGTGCTTGAAGGAATTCATCTCATCCATTGCAAATGCTGCATAAAGTGTTCCTACATTCTTGACTGTATATGATACATCAAAACCGGCAAGACAGTTATCGTAGTCACCGAGGGCATTCTGGCTGAACATATAGATTGCGAGCGGATTGAGATATTCGAGTTCGAATCTCTTACGCCACACTACGCTTTCCCATATGCTTGCCTTGAGATCGAGAATTGTTATCTCAACGCGGTGAATCGAGAGGTTGTTCGAGTACTTTCCGTGTTCTAGTTTCTCCCCGGTTTTGTCGTCTTTTTCATCCATGCTCTCACTCGGCCACGGAATATCATTAACAGTGTTGAGTGATGCCTGTCCGAGGGATGCAACCATTACAGAATAGTTAAACCATGATGCAGGTTTGAGGGAAAGCTCAACGCCCGACATGACACGTGCACTACCGGAGAGGGCAAGGTTATTGACGCCCGGTCCCCAGTCACGCTTGACTGCCCCTATCCTCATTGACACTATGTCGTCCTTTATGCTTGTCGACATTTCAGGGAAAGTCTCAATGCCGATGTAGAAGTTACCGTCAGGGAGACTATGTAGTCTTTCTCCACCATTGAAGAGGTCCATGTAGAAGCCCTCGGTCGAGAAGAGAAGTTCTGTCGGGAGATAGGCATTGGTATCGATTCTGTCGTAGTTTATTGAGAAGTTCAAATCATAGGAAAGTGCCCCTAGGATATCACCACGGATGTAGGGGGAAAG
>CAVJEL010000165.1:0-2619 GCA_963648635.1 Ruminococcus intestinalis | reverse complement strand
ATTATTGTACTCCCTTCTTTATGGTGGTAATGTATACAAAATTATCTAAATCAAAGTGTCAATTCAAGCCGAATCCAATACTCGACGAAGCATCGCTCTGTGCTGGATGATTTTAAAGTGAGGGATATATGTTTTTCCAGATTTACGGAGGAACCGGAGCATACCAGCTTCTCGGATTCCTGATGGTTTTCACCGGGCTCATTCTCGCAAATGAAATTGCACGCCGCACAAAGGCTGGCGGCCTCTTCTGCTTTATCATACTCCCAGCAGGACTGACGGTGTACTTCATCGCAATTGCAATCGGCGCAAAGTGCGGAGCAGCTTGGGCACTTAACAACCAGACTTACACAAACATGAACAGCTGGTTCCACTATGCAAAGCTTTATGCAGCAACAACAGGATGTATCGGCTTCATGATGCTCAAGTATAAGTGGAGCATCGGTAAGACACAGTGGTTCAAGGCATTCCCGTTTGTCATCGTCGCAATCAACATCCTCATCGCAGTCGCAAGTGATTTCGAGTCGGGAATCAAGGGCGCAATCGCACTCAAGACATACGGCGACCGCTGGTGGCTTTCAAGTGAGAACGTCTGGCTTTACGGTGGCTGGTGGAACTGGCTCAACGGCATAGCTGGTATTATCAACATATTCTGTATGACAGCATGGTGGGGCATCTACTCATCTAAGGATGAGAAGGATATGCTCTGGCCCGATATGACATGGTGCTACATCCTCGCTTACGACCTCTGGAACTTTGAATATACATACAACTGTCTGCCGACACATGCATGGTATTGCGGTCTGGCACTTCTTCTGGCACCAACCTTTGCTAACCACTTCTGGAACAAGGGTGGCTGGATTCAGAACAGAGCCAACACTCTTGCTCTATGGTGTATGTTTGCCCAGGTATTCCCGCTCTTCCAGGATAACAGTGTATTCACCGTTCTTCCGGTTCTCTACAAGGACGGCTTCATGAATCCTTCTGTACGTCCGACTGAAGTAGAACCGAGAATGCAGGGCGTTATCGCAGTCATCGCACTAGTTGCTAACGTACTCATACTCAGTGCAATCATCAAGAGAGCAAAGACACAGAAGAAGAACCCCTACAAAGAGGAAATCTTCACAGACCAGCTCGACTTCAGAGAAGCAATGAACAGAGCTTAATCTTATAGAATAAGACAATCCCCCTGGGACAAGCGTCTCAAGGGGATTTTTATTACATCTCTTCTTCGTCCTGCCACTCGGGCTGGAATTCGTCTCTCTTTCCCGGCTTCCTTATTTTCCAATTGTCTCCAAGAATGGAGATAGAGTCTTCGCTTTCTTCCCCGACGAACGTTATATCATAATCGTTATCGATTCCTGTACTGTAAAACGAGAGAACTTCCCCCTCTTTAATCTCCGGGAAGGAGGCAATGAACTTACACGAGAAGGAGAAGGAGCGGACAAATGAGCAATAGGAAAGAGAGGGAATCGTCAGGAGAAGATAGGCGTCTTCGCTTTTACATCTCCTTCCTTCTGATACCACCTCAACCCTGCCCTTCATCATTTCACCGCAAAGCTTTAATTTGACAAAGAGAAGATTGCCACGGAGAGTATTGGAGTCAAGAAGTGAAAATATTTCCGGCTCCTCATATTCAATGCTCTCCTTTGAGCACTTTTCAAGGCCATCGTCAACAGCTTTCCTGACAACAGAATCGCCGAAACACCGGTATTCAGATCTCAATCTCAAGCCCAAGTCCGCTTCAAGATATTTGCCATATATCATGCTATTTGAATAACCGTTACGTTCATAAGATGAGGCCATACGGAGAGCAGCATCGGCAAATTTGTTCAACCGGAATCGACTGAGTAGGATTGCCCTCGACTCGCGGTAAACTCGATAATAGAGCTTATCTGCAAGCGTTGGAGAGGACGGAACTCCAAGTCCCTTGAGAAACATATCACCTACCTTGTAGAGAGACTCATGATTGCCGGCAAGGGCCGCAGCAGAAAAATATCTGTAGGCTTTTTCATAATCAGGGACACCGTTAGTTGTCCTTCCGTAGTAGTAGATATACCCGAGGCTGTCAGAAACCGCAGCATCAAACCCGGCCTGGAGGGCCTTTTCAAAGCATCTCACTGTTTCTTTCCAGTTACACTCATAGAGAGGAGACCCACCATAGCAAAGATAACCCTTCTTTATGAGAGAAGATAAATCATCATGACTACATAGAATTTCAAGGTGCTTTCTGACTCTTTCTTTATCCTTCTCCGAGAGTTTTTCTAGGCTCGATTCATTAGGAATCATACTCTCCACATAGTCACGCCTGAATACATCGTCCCACTTGTCGTCATCGATTATTTCAATCTCATCAAAGGGAATATTCTCCATTATGCACGGCCCGGATTGTTCCTCCCGATTCTTCGACCCCTTGATTTTGAATGTTCGTGTTGAAATATCACAACAGTCGTCTTTGACCCTCTCAATCCATCCCGTCCCTGATACTTTATCTGTGTCGAATGAAACAACATCACCCATTTTGAATACTTTCATCATCAACTCCCATTTTTTCCATCACCAATAATGATACCCCATTCAAACATGAGGTTAAAGGAAAAACAACTTCAAATATTCTCTTCA
>CAVJEL010000164.1:0-2653 GCA_963648635.1 Ruminococcus intestinalis | reverse complement strand
AGAACCATTCTCTGGAAGGAACAGACTTCTCCATATAGTCATCGTATCTTACGAGAAGTTCTTTAAAGTCATCAGCAACATAGACATAACGGTCCTTGTCGCCTTTGGACTTTCTTATGTGGAGTTGCCCGGATGAAATGTTTACATCTTCTCTCTTCAGCATTACCACTTCATTGAGTCTCATCCCGCAGAAATAATAGAGGCGAATCATTATGGAGTATTCTGCACACAGCCTTTTGAGCGTGTACTGCGCATAGTTGAGATTATCAACATACTTTATAATCTTCTCTATCTCCGCTTCGCTTGGAATATAAAGCACTGGTTGAAACTCTCTACCAAAAGTACTGCAGTATGTAGCAGGAAGTCCCAACTGTTGCATGTATTCAGCAAGTTTGTTCACTGCTCCCAGCCTTCCGTTTCTGGACCTGTCCTGTTCGTTCGGAAGTCTTTCCTCCCATCTGGAAATGACAACACTATCGAGCTTTCCAGTATCGAGATTGTTGTCAATGATGAATTTATCGAATCTTCTCAGCTCCTGCTCCTGCCCCCTAAAGACAAATCCCATTAAGTGCTGTTCTTCAATAAGGCCGCTAATGTACTTGGCAAGTTTAGATTTGAAATCACTCATAACATGCCTCCCTTGTAGGAGAACATACTGCCGAGCGGCAAAGCACACTCTTTGAGGCGTTTTGTGTCAATGGAAATATATGGGTCAAGGTTCGCATCCCTTGTATGACCAAGAGCCTCCGTCACGATAGAGAACGTTGACGATGTTGCCGTCATCTTTGAGGCAAGCGTTTTTCTCAGAATATGAGCGCCTTTGTTTTCTACATTCAATGCTTTCTCCAAGGCAGAGGAGACAACAGTGCGTTTGTATGGGTTGAAGGGAGCCGATTTATTGATGAATATGAAATCGCTTCCTTTATTGGGGCGTTCTTTCGTTATGTAATCATACAAGGCATTACCGACACCATTTGAGAAGGGAAGGATAATCTCTACTTTTGTTTTCCTCTGTACTATCCGGAATGTCTTCTTCTCCCAGTCGATGGAATCAAACGTGAGATTAACAATATCTATCGAGCGCATTCCTGTCTGAGAAGCTATCTTCAGAAGGGCTTTATCACGCAGTGATGTAGTAGTATCAAGATAGGCGTCGAGTTTTGTCTCTTCTTCGTCTGTGAGAATAATAGGCGGTTTGACTCGGACTCCTGTTACTGTCGGAACCGCAAGTGACAAATCACTGCTTATCATTTCCTCTTCATATAGAAACTTCAAAAATGCTCGAATGCGATGATTGTAAGCTGCCTTTCCCTCTGTTGTGGAATGCTTGTCCTGCAGGTTGAAGTCCTTGATGCTCTGGTAAGTCACTTCGTTGAAATCTCTTATCCCAACACTGTCGAGATAGTTGCAGAAGCGGAGCAGACTGCTGTTATCCATGAAGAGCGTTGACTCTGCCATGCGACCTTTGGCTCGCAGCTCTTTGTATGTGTTAACAGCTTCAAGTGACCATTGAGGAAACTGTCCTTTCTTGAAAACAAAGACCACGGGAATGTTGTCGGAATTACCCTTGAGAATCTCATTTATCACGAGTAAAGTTCTTCTCTTGGCCTCTATATTATTCCACAGTTGCTCTACCTGCATGTCCAGAAACTTGTTTACAGCTTCAAGCGAGAAGCCTTTATCGTGAAGCTCAAGAAAGATGCCAAGTTCATCGATTGCTATTACTGCGTCACTAATTGCGGATTGTGAATATCCGAGCTTTTTCTTCTCTTCCAGATGAATCTTGGACGCCTCAATATAATCATCCATCGAGTAGTCGTCGGGACAGCCAGTCAAGTTTACGGAATCATAGAATGCAATTCTTTCATGGAAATACGGGTTGAAAGCTCTATACGCAAAACGAGTAGCATAACCGATGCTATGTAGGTACTGAATGAAACCAGGTTCTCCCTTGGACCAAGCTGGTTTGAAAGGATAATATCCTGCACTCATCCGGCAATTGACAAGGTCTCCTTCTGCAAAGCCTGTCTTAATGAGATGAGACAGAAACTTTGCAATACTGAGTCTAATTTGCGCATAATAGAATAGTGCATTCTCTTTGCAGAACTTCTCATACTCATCAATGATTGTCTGAGCCCATCTCGGAAGAAGGTCATAGGGCCCAAGTTTTTCTTTGTCATAAAATATCGGCTTGAGATTGCGGGTTGAATCAAATTCAGAAGCAACACGGAACACTGCAACACGAACCTGTTTGAACTGGTCGTAGCTCATTGTCGGTCGCACTTGTGTAGTCAACCATGTTGCTGCAACCTCGGGACTGAATTCAAGAGAGTTCAACTCCAAATACTCGTCCAAATGACGGAGAGTACTTCTTACCGTGGACAAATATCCTCTTCCATGGACTTCATCCTTTGCCTTTTCGATTAGCTTCTTTGCTAAATCCTTATAGATATCATTCATACTCAGCCCCTCCTTAGGGCTTTATATGAATGGTACCGCAGGAAATAAAATGCGCGGGAATTAAGAAGCTCGAGCTAATAACTCCTTATGTTGTAATGGGCATCTGAAAAACCGCGCATTTTCCAAAACCGCGCATAAACATTCATTGTCGTCTGGGGTTGCTTCCAGAAAATCGAGGTAGTTATAAAGGTAT
>CAVJEL010000163.1:0-2668 GCA_963648635.1 Ruminococcus intestinalis | reverse complement strand
CGAAATTCCCAGTCTGCAGAAGTTATCGTACTTACTTCAACTATTCTAATTCTATCGTTGCTGGTGGTTTACTTGTTATATCATAGAGGACTCTGTTGATATGCTTTACCTCCCCTACTATCCTTGATGACACCTTATCCAAAAGCTCCCAGTCAAGGCGTGAAAAGGTTGCAGTCATGAAGTCGGTTGTATTGACGGCCCTGATGACTACTGCCCAGTCATAGCTTCTCTCGTCCCCCATTACGCCTACGCTTCTCATGTTTGTAAGAGCGACAAAATACTGACTTGGAGCATTTTTGTAGCCGAGCTTTATTACTTCTTCCCTCAGTATTGCGTCAGCATCCCTCAATATGTCGAGTTTTTCCTTTGTTATATCCCCGATAACCCTTATTGCAAGTCCCGGACCGGGGAACGGCTGTCTCATGACAAGGCTCTCGGGAAGACCCAACTCCAGCCCCAGCTCTCTCACTTCATCCTTGAAAAGCATTCTCAAGGGCTCGATTATCTCATCGAAGGCAATTACCGACGGCAGTCCTCCCACATTATGGTGGCTCTTGATTACCGCACTCTCTCCTCCGAGTCCGCTTTCAACTACATCAGGGTATATCGTTCCCTGTGCCAGGAATTCAACCTTGCCGATTTTCCTGCTTTCCTCTTCAAAGACACGGATGAATGTCTCTCCGATTATCTTTCTCTTCCTCTCAGGTTCTGTTACACCCTCGAGTTTATCAAGGAATAATTTCTCCCTGTCTATGCGCCTTATATCAGCATCGGGAAGGGAGGCCTTAAGAGCCTTTTCTACTTCCACACCCTCATTCTTTCTCAAAAGGCCGTGATCGACGAATACACATATAAGGTTCTTTCCAACAGCCCTGTAAAGAAGTGCTGCACAAACAGAACTATCAACTCCGCCAGAGAGTGCCAGGAGGACCTTCTTCGAGCCCACCTTGTCCTTTATGCTTTCGATTGCACTAGAAACATAGTCCTTCATGTTCCATTCACGTGTAAAACCGCATATTTCATAGAGGAAGTTTTCGAGAATCTTTGTTCCATACTCCGTGTGAAGGACTTCCGGATGGAACTGTACGCCATAAAGCTTTTTTTCGCTGTTCTCTATAGCGGCAATCGAACACGAGGAGGAGGATGCAATCTTTTTAAAGCCCTCGGGAAGGACATCACATTCAATTCCGTGGCTCATCCAGCACACGAAAGAATCGGGAACATCCTTGAAAAGAAGTGATTGACCATGATTGAGCAAAACCTTACCGTACTCCCTCTTTTCGGCCTTTCTGCACTTACCGTCATTCTCATAGACCATGAGTTGCATGCCGTAGCATATTCCGAGTACAGGAATACCCATCTCGAATACTTCTTTGTCTATTCTTGGAGCGTTATCCTCGAAAACAGTTGCCGGGCCGCCTGTAAGAATCACAGCATCAGGATTGAATACCTTTATTTCATCCATCTTCATCCTGTAGCTCTTTATTTCGCAGTAAACACCACTCTGTCTTACACGGCGTGCAATCAAAAGATTATACTGTCCGCCGAAATCTAATATAAGAACCTTCTTCATCTCAGTCCTCTCTGAATTTAATTGTGCCGTCATCGTCTACATTTTCAATGACTGCAAGGGCTTTGTAGTTTATTCCCTTTTCCCTCAGGTTATCTCCACCGCCCTGGAATCCCTTCTCAACGGCAATACCGACGCCCTCAAGATGGCATCCTGCCTCATCTACTATATCGAGTAGGCCCTGGACGGCATTACCCTTTGCCATGAAGTCATCGATGATTAGTACATTATCGTTCTCGTTCAGCCACTCCTTGGAGACGATGAGTGTGAACTTCTTCTTGTATGTATAAGACCAGACCTCGCTTTTGAAGAGTCCGTTCTCAATGTTGTCGCTCTTTGCTTTCTTCGCAAAAAGAAGTGGCACCCCATACTCATTCGCGCAAATCGTCGCAAGCGGGATGCCGGAAGCCTCTGCCGTCAGTACCACAGTAATCTTTGATACATCAAAGTACCGTTTGAACTCCTTTGCTATTTCTCTCAAAAGTGCAGTATCGACACGATGATTCAAGAAACCATCGACCTTGATGATGTTCCCGGGAAGTATCTTCCCTTCCTTTCTGATTCTTTCTTTTAAAGCTTCCATATAATCCTTATTTCTGTATTGGAAAATGATTATCACAGTTAGTGATAAAAGACAACATACCATACCAAGTTTTTAATAAATACTACCCAACACTCCCTTAATATTACAAAAGACAGAAAAAGGAAGAATATAAGGAGTCAAAAGACTCCTCAAAGATTATTATATAGATATTATAATTTATTATTCCTTTTTAAGATTAATATATTATTTATATTTAACTGTGATACGGTTCAAATAAGTCCCCCACCCGAAAGAGTGAGGGAACAGTCATTTTATATATCAATATCCGAAGAGCGGCCACTTTGCAAAGTAAGGTATGTAAGATACAAGTAAGAGTACAACAATCATACATGCAAAGAGCGAGAGCATCTTCTTACTCGTCGACTCAAGGCTTGTCTTACCAACTGCACAGCCGACAAAGAGTGCCGATCCGACAGGAGGAGTACAAAGTCCTATAGCCAGCGTGAAGATTATGATGATTCCGAAGTGGATTGCAGGGAGTCCTATAGACTCTG
>CAVJEL010000162.1:0-2696 GCA_963648635.1 Ruminococcus intestinalis | reverse complement strand
TTTTCCCCATAGAAATAATTTGCGTTTTCCCTCTTCCGGATAGATAATTATCGAACCTGACTTTAGGAGTTGGAACCTCAATTCTTGTGCTATGCCCTCGTATTAGGCCGTCCCATCGTACCTTAAAATCCGCTTGAAATTCATTTGTCCTGTAGAGCTTTTATGAGAGCCTGACAGAGTATCTCGTTCATGCTTATGCCTGTGCGGAGCGACTCCTCCTTAAGTCTTTTAAGAAGACTTGATGGAAGGAGAGCATGAAAACTGACATCCTTCTTCCCCTCTGTAATCACTGTATTATACGTAACCGTTTTGAAGTCGGAACTGACGCAGGATTCATAGAGAATGTCGTCCAAGAGACTCATAATCTTGTCGTCAATCTTGAGAATGCTTTTGAGCATTTCTGATGCTTCATTGAGATTATCTGCTATGGGTGAATTCTCAAAAGACGAAGGGAGGGCGCTAAGCTTTGTCTCCTCTTTGTATTGCAGTTTTCCTATTTCTTTCTCAAAGTCAATGTGTGCATTCCTGAGGTTTCTGTCATAGCTCTGGATGACACGTCTCATCATTCTTTTCTCATCTCTGTTCATTTTCTGTTCTCCTAATCAAGCCGGACATGTACATAAGATAACTCTAGCAGAATACTCTACCTCAAGTCTAGCCCGACCATGCATGTACATATGGTTTTAGTATTGGTGTATCATTCGAATTCCTATGCTGAAATGATGTCTATTCTGTATCTAATCAAGTTGCATTGACTTTAGTATTGTTTTATCAAGATAAAGATTATTAACAGGAATATCCAAGGCCGACTCGATTTTGTCGAAGACATCAGTCCGTCGAGACATATTCATGAGTTTTCCATTACCATTGCAGTCTGCCGCAATAAATGTTCTGATGAATTCTGTTATCTGCTCCGTGCCGAGTACATTTTTCAAGACCTTGAACTGCAACAGCCTTATGAGAAGTACTGCAATGTAACAGATGAGGAAATGGCCTTTTATGCTGTCTTCCTTCTGAAGGAAAACAGGCCGGGAATCCAAATCGGACTTCATTAACCTGAATGACTCCTCAATCCTCCATAAGTTATGGTAAACACCATATATCTCAAGAGGTTTAAGATTTAGTTCTGAAGTTACGAGAAGATTATAACCGCAGATGGCGAGGTCGTTGTCAATCTTAGTCTGATTTAATTCGGCTTTAACTTTCTTCTTATCCTCCGAAACAAAGTCCACATATTTTCCGCATTCACCGAATTCGTCTTTTTTTGCCTGGCTGAGACAGTTTGCCTTTGCTTTTTCCACAAGTTTCTTTATCTCATATGTCTGCTTGTCACACAGTTTGGGGTTGAATGTGAGCACTCTTTTTTCGGGAAGATGTACCTTAACATCTTTACCGTCTTCCCCTGTAATAGTGTAAGGAAAGTTATCGATGCATTCCTTATATCTATAGAGCACCTTGCCTTCCTTATCTTTAACGTCCACCCAGTCATTATCATTGAAAACCCAGATTTTCTCATCTGCTGAAAGCTGCTTTACAGATTTGGAGAAGAGGTAGCCATCTTTATCCTTCAGCGCCTTATATATGTTGTCTGCACAGTTGAGTCCCTTGTCTGCAACATGTATTGTCTTACCTTCTATATGATTTCTACTCTTAAGATCCTGCACTATTTCTCTCAGAACAGGTTTCTCGGACTGATTGCCTGGATACATCTTCATTCCTATCGGTATCATATTGGCGTCGAGAAGAAGTCCTAGCCCGACAATCGGAGACTTCCTGTTCTCCTTGCTGGGACCATTTCTTCTGAAATCATCCTCCCTGTCTATTTCGAAATAGAAATTCGTGCAGTCGAAGTATGTGTTGTGTGTATCTATTCCGTACTTGTTCTTTGTGGCTTCAGTGAATAATTCGACATATTTCTGGTAATCGTTTCCAAGGTATTCACAGCATTCAAGAACCTGATCGTACGAGGCGTCGGGAGAATTATACATCTTGGGAAATACGTTCTGACATGTATATCTCTTGGAATCAGGATTAACTGCCCTGGCATATACAAGTGAACTCATAACTTCGAATACATCAAAACCGAAGTCCCTTGTTGCCTCCTGTAAAAATCTTATGGTGTTCTCCACCTTCAGGTCGTTCATGACCATCTTGAGTGGAAAATATCCAACATTCTTCAAAGGCGATGTTTCTCTGCTGATTTTAGCCACATTAATTTTCGCCTTAATCTTTTCCAGCTTTCTTTTCCTGTTAAGCTCATCAACTGTCTTCTGTGCAGTGGCAACAGGGTCCGGGTCTCCTGCTGACACAAGAGCATCGTAATACCCAAGACTTTTATAGCATTTATGCACTGCATTGCCGACATCAGAATCGTATTCACCTGAGTAAATCTGTATGTACAACCCCTTCTTGTTCTTGGTCTTTTTCACAAAATATGACATGGCCTCTCCTTGGCTATAATCATAGCACAATAGCACAAGAAAGCAAAGGAAAAATAAAAAATATTGAAAAATCTTCAAGCCGTCGAAAATTGCCGAAAATCAATGAAAAATCCCCTTTCTTCGGGGACTAAATGGGGGTTTCACATGAATCGGGGTATAGGGGGTCCTGAAAATTCTTGTGCTAAGCCTCTAAAGACGGGACCTTAAGCATTCAGAATCTCGAAACAAAATAAGATAGTGTCATTATGTCTTCAT
>CAVJEL010000161.1:0-2697 GCA_963648635.1 Ruminococcus intestinalis | reverse complement strand
AGTGACCACATATCTTCGTCCAGCCAGTCGGCATCGTATACAATCGGGTCGAAGGAAGTGTCAGCATAAACAATAGGTCTATTGAATGTGAATGCATAGTCGAAGATGATTCCCGAGAAATCTGTTATGAGTAAATCGCTACGTTCCATAACAGCAAAGTTATTGTTATCTCTGTTCCATTCGATGTCGGGATGCTTTTCCATAAGAGGAGTCAGAATGTCTTTTTCAGAAGCAAATGACTGAGGGTGAGGTCTCACGATTATGTGGAATCCTGTTTTCTCAAGGGAGGTAAGAAGTTTATCACCATAACGCGAAAGGATGGCACTGGGCCCCCATGAAGGACCGACGAGAATAGTCGGAGTTTCATTCACTGTCCTCTCAGTAAAGCTCTTGAGCTCAGCGGAGAGTTCATCCATATATGTTGATCCGACAATTACTATTTCCTTAGCCTTAATCCCGGGCCTCAGGCTCTCTATCTTCCTTATGCCTTCCTCCTGGTCGACTCCTGTTGCAAGAACTGCATCATAGTGGTCAAGGCCGAACATTCTGTAGCTCGTTAAATCATCGACGGAGTGAGGAACATGGACATAGCACTTTACATCCTTACTTTTCTTCCATTGATACACATCCAGTCCCGGAGTTGTAGATAGTACTACATCAGCCTTCAGGAAGTTAAGGCGACTGTAAGGTTTATTACCCTCCCCAAGGTATTCCGGGTGAATGTGTTCAAGTCCACACTCGAATACCGGGTCGTCGGAGGATAGTGTGTAGTAGACAACATCAACACCCCTCTTATTGAACTCCTCACATATACTCTTGAAGACATTCCAATATCTTTTGTGGTCGGAGAATATGACATAGGGTATGTTGTTGCTATCTACCTTCTCCTTTTTGCCGAAGCCGAACTTCAGCTTCAGAGCTAATGCGCGCACGCCGAATACAGCTGTAGCCACAAGGCCTATGACAAGGGAGAAGAGCATGCTTCCCGTCCCCGGGTCGATATAAAAAAGTAGAGTTGTCATTTATTCATTTCCTCCCACTCTGGTATTCTTATCCAATTGGATTGATCAAATAAATCATCTTTTATGTGCCAGCCCTGAGTTTTGTCGAGCTTGAATTGAGTATGATCTGCTATTTGTGCAGCATTCCACTCCGCAGCCTCAATTGCGGGATAAGCATTTATTCCGTTTCCCTTATCCTGAGTCAAGACATTGCCTGTGTATGGATTGACAGAAGAAACATCGCCGAGATTCTCAAGTGCAAGGAATATTGTGTCGGCATTTGTCATGAACGTGTAGTCATATTTCAAGTCCCCGGTCGAGTTGAAATCCTTGACAAGAAGCAGAGGCATATAGCAGGCCTGTCCGCTTGTCAAATAATCGTTGTCGAGTCCGAACCCATGGTCTGAAACGATGATTATGCGCGTATTGTCATAGCAGTCGTTTTCTCTGAGGTAATCAAGCCATTTACCGACCATCTCAAGGGATGCGATGAAAGATGTATAGTGTTTGTATGTAAATTCCGAATCATCCATATAGTTGGATTCGAATTTGTCATCATCCGTAGCGGCATGGAGTAAATCGGAACTCAGCTCGACGGGTTTATGCGGCGTGTCGCTTCCGATGAATGTATAGGTATTTCCATCCTCTGTAAAGTCCGTCAAATCATCGAGGAAATAGAGATGTGAGAAAGAATAGATGAAGTCTCTGTAATCCTGGTTGTTGACCTTTCTGCATGAGACTTCAAATGTATACCTTAAAAACGGCGGGAGAATCTGAAGAAGAGAAAAATTCTTCGCTTCAGATTCCGTCGACAGGCTTACATCCTCAACAGTGCTCTCAATACCTGCATCCTGATAGAAATTATCAACATATTTCTTAATCAAACCTTCGGCTTCTATGCCGGCAGAAGTAAAGGCACTGAAATCATCACTTTTTGCAGAATAGTTCGGATACGGAGCATCAGTAACAACAACAGAGTATCCAGCATTTTTGAAGAGGACAGGAGCAACAAGTGAGGCCTCGTTATGTAATTCCCTCAGCGTCCCTTCTCTCGAGTTCATCTCCTCAGGCGTGTACTCATAGCCGCCCATCATAGCCGGGGAGGCAAATGTCGTATTACCGCCGAAAGAAACAGTATTTGGATAGAATACAAATCCTTCAAGTTTCTCTTCGAGAGTCGGATCTTTTTCCAATGCGTACGGCAGGAATCCGCTGAATGCTCTATCAAGGAAGAAAACTATCACGTTGTTACCATCTTTCGAGAGATGATAGACGCTCTCTACTTTGCTTGTATCCTTGATGAGCGACGGATTGTTATTTCGTCTCTCCGTATAGTCATCATAAGCTCTGCCAATGGTATTGAGGTTTGCGATAGATATCCCGATTTCACCGAGGGTAATTGAAAGACTCAAAAGTGCAATAATGCCTGTTTTACCCAGATAATCAAAAAGAAAAAACACAAAGACGGCAGCAACTCCCCCTATAACAGGTCCTGTGAAATATATTCTGGCAAGGTCGGAATCAAGGGTGTTTGCATCTTCAACAAAGAATTGAGTATTGAGCTTTCCGTAATCGGCTTTAAAGACAAAGGCATCAAGAAGGGCAACAACAAGGATGACGAAAAGAAATAACGCCTCCCCCTTTCTCACCTTATCACCGAACATCTTGTATACAACAAGAGGCCAGAAGACAAAGA
>CAVJEL010000160.1:0-2698 GCA_963648635.1 Ruminococcus intestinalis | reverse complement strand
GAACTCAACAGACAGTGGTATGACAGAAACTACTGGACAGATATTCCTAAGATGACAAAGACCATCGATAAGCTGATTGAAGAGTTCAACGCTAAAGTAAGAGGCTGATAAAAACTACAAACCTCCGGCCGGGATTATTCCCGGCTGTATTTTTCAAAAGGAGACTTTATGAGATTTAAATATGTATGCTCGGACTGCGGAAGGGAATACGTTACAGATAAAATCATGTACCTCTGCCCCGAGTGCGAAAAACTCAACACCGGTGAGACCTTTCCCAAGGGCAATCTCATCGTCAAATTAAGTGATGAAGTACTAAAGAAGGCAAAAGAAAAGGAGCACGTCACACCATTCGACTTCTACCCATATGAAGCCGAGGAGGATTACACCTACCCCGTCGGCATAACCCCACTCATGGCACCAAAGAGACTGAGAGAAGAACTCGACACTCCGAACCTCTTCTTCAAACTCGATACACTATTAGTATCGGGATCATTCAAGGACAGAGCTAGCTACTTAGTTGCACTTCAGGCTAAGCACCATGGTGAGAAAAAGATTGCACTTGCTTCCACCGGAAACGCAGGAGCAGCAATGAGTGCGGTAGGTGCAGCAATGGGAATCGAGATTGTCCTCTTCGTCCCGGCATCAGCTCCAATTAATAAGCTCATGCAGTCCGTGCTCTATGGCGCAAGGGTAATCCCCGTCAAGGGAAGCTACGACGACGCGTTCAAGCTCAGTATTGAATATACACGCCTCCACGGCGGTATTAACCGCAACACGGCATATAATCCGATGACGATTGAAGGTAAGAAGAGCATATCGATTGAGCTATTTGAGCAGATGGGTAGAAAGGCCCCCGATGCAATCTACGTCCCCGTCGGCGACGGCTGTATAATTGCAGGAGTTGCAAAAGGCTTCAAGGACCTTCTTGACGCAGGCCTCATCGACAAGATGCCCCGCATCATATGCTGCCAGAGCGAGAAGAGCCCGGCAATCAGCAATGCAATCAACGACGACGATTACAGAGCAGTAAGCGCCACAACAAGAGCTGACAGCATATCAGTTGATTTACCTGCCAACGGAAGAATGGCAGCAAAGTATGTCAAAGAGTCAAAGGGCTGGGCAGTAAAAGTCTCCGACAGCGAGATACTCGACAGCCAGCTTGTACTCACCTCAAAGAGCGGAGTTCTAGCTGAGCCTGCAGCAGCATGTGCATTCGCATGCTTCGAAAAGGACAAGGAGCACATGAAGAAGGAGCTCGGAAGAGATGCCACAGTCGTTGTTCTCCTCACAGGAACAGGCTTCAAGGACATGAAAGCCTTCGACGGCAGAGTCACCCTTCCCCCTGCAATTGAAAACAGCATAGAAGAAGTGAAGAAACTCGACTAAAAGACACGCAAAAGCCTTCCCGGAAACGAGAAGGCTTTACTTTATCAATGCCAGACCTCACTTGTCACTTCGCCTTGAATTGAGTCTGTATTTGAGATTTTCTTCGTCACAACTACCTTAATTTTATCACCCTTCTTGAAAGTACCATCAGTTATTTCCTTACCGTCTCTTAAGACCGTCACTTTTATTGAAAAACCTTCGTTCTCTTTTCCTGTGCTGTCTGTTGCATCGAAAAATGATTTTATAGTCGAGTTATCGTATTCTGTCGCATCACCAATACGAACATGACAGTTTTTCATATATTTAGAGACAAAAGTTGAGAGGTCAATTGTGTCGCCAGCATTAACTTCCGAAGCAGGATAGGAAAGCACTTTCAAGCTCTTTGCATTGCTCAACGATACCACTTCTATATTAAAAGACCTGACTTCCGAGTTTTCATAAACACTATAGGAAATAGAAGAATCACCCTCTTTGAAAGTTCTCGCCTCTCTCAGCGTTGTTTTATTCCCTTTTCCATCCTTATCCTTTATTGTAACAAAACCTTTTGCCGGTAAATTATTCTTGCTCGAAGGACTTCCGGTATCAGAAAAGTAATTAATTTGAGCAATTTCCGGATAGACTCTGCTCCCTTCAAAGAACTTTGTCTGTTTTTCTGTAAATTCAATTATATCTCCCGGTTTATATGCTTCGATAACGGTAGACTTTGTCTTGCCTCCATATGAAACTTTTACTTCAAATTTATGAAAACCCGCGACTTCTCCACTGAATGTCAAGGAACCAGAGGAGGAAACCTTTACATGGTCACCACCCTCAATCTTTGCGCTTTCTGTGACATCCTCCCTAGCTCCTGTTGAATAACATGCATATACTTTGTAGTCATTTCTGGTATATTCATGATCAATCCATGCATATGAGCCGGACAAACCGGAAATGCTTGGTGCTTCAAACATAATCCCAGTAAAACTACCTTTATCATTAGTTCCTGAAGAGCCAGGTAAACACGATGTCAGCACAGTCAATATCATAATCACGGTTGCTAGAATTGTGATAACTTTCTTCATATGTTTCCTCATATTAGAGATATTCAGGGCAAAAGCTTGTCCTCCCGAGATAATAGCACATCAATCTTTCATTCTGGAATATTAATTCCAAGGAAAAATTAAGGATTTTTCCGCTTAAAGAGGGCGAGAAGCAAAGATGGAATAGTTGACACTAAGCCTTAATAGTGCAAAGATAACCAAGTATTCGGGCTATAGCGCAGAGGTTTAGCGTACAAGTCTGGGGGACTTGGGGTCGGCGGTTCAAATCCGCC
>CAVJEL010000159.1:0-2768 GCA_963648635.1 Ruminococcus intestinalis | reverse complement strand
GCTCTAGCGAAGGAAAACTCGATTTCACTGGCAGATGGAGAGGCAGAGTATTATCTTGATTTATTAAGTGACTCTTCGATACATGGTGAAGTTGGAGATGATGAGCTTGATGATGTCTCCGGTGGCGGGTGCAAAAAGACCGTAGACGGAAAGAAACACAAGGTTGTCTCAGCCAGGACAAAGTGTTTTACCGGACACTATCGTAAATATAATCCAGTTATACGTGACGGTGGATTGAGAGAGATATGGGATTTCTGGTCATTGGACCATTGTTGTGGCGATTGTGAAAATCTGGGCTTAAAAGATGGTGTGGGTTATTGCAAAAAAGAATTTTGACCATTGGTATTAATTCCTCTTTATAAACCTCCTCTCTTGCGAGTAGGAGGTTTTTCTTCGATGAAATGCCCCCTAATCAAGGCGCGATGGATTCTCCTTCCTCTTTAGGCCTGAAAAGGTTGATGAGCGGAAAGATGAGAAAACAGTTTGGGTAAGAGATTAATAGTGTAGTAGATGTTGTCCTAGGCGCAAAGGCTGTTGTTCAGGCTATCTCCGAGTATATCGAGAATCTTCCGGAGGATTACATATCACCACTACTTCTTGATAAATGATAAAAGAAGATTGAAAAGAATAGATTCTTACATCCCAGCACTCTCTTGTCCCGAAACGAGAGAGTTTTTTACACTGCGTGTGTAATTCAAGGGTGAAATATGTTGAATGAGACGAGCTTTCTTTGACTTTTGATACCTCTTCCGTTATCCATAAACGTAGAAGGATGCATTTATGAGGAGGAGAAGCGATGGGTATATTCATCAACCCCGGCAACATAGGTTTTCAGCGTATCAACGGCAGTAATTATGTTGATAAGACCATGATGATTGAACTGGTCAACCGGTCCATTGAAAGCGAACACCCCCTCTCATGTGTCTCTCGTCTCCGTCGCTCCGGCAAGACCTATGCTACGAGAATGCTTACTGCCTACTATTGTGCATCATGTGACTCGCACTCTCTTTTTGATGACAAGAAGATTGCTGAAACTGAAGATTATGAAAAGCATTTAAATAAATATAATGTAATTCATTTTGATGTTGCTAGTTTCATTTCAGATGCACGGATGAAAGGGAAGCCTCTGAGCACTGTTCCCTCGATGATTGAAGATGCTCTTAATAATGATTTAGTGAGTAACGGCTTTGATGGAAGGAAAGACGAGAGCCTTAGGGATAATCTTATGCGCGTTGTCCAGTCAAGTGGAAAAATGTTTGTGTTCATCATTGACGAGTGGGATGCTGTTATAAGAGAAGCAAAGAACGACATTGAGGCGCAGAAAGCATATCTTGCCCTTCTGCGAGGCTGGTTCAAGAGTGGCTCGTTTACTCCCACTGTTGTAGCCGCAGCATATATGACTGGGATTCTTCCAATAAAGAAGTATGGCTCACAGTCTGCACTTTCAGACTTTAAAGAGTATACGATGATCGACCCTGGAGAATATTCTCAATTTGTGGGGTTCACCGAAGAAGAAGTAGAGAGACTCTGTAGAGAAAGAGGCATGGACTTTAGTAAGATGAAGTTCTGGTATGACGGATACTCTTTCCCTCAGGTTGGTACTGTCTACAACCCGTACTCTGTCATGAGGGCCATAGACTACAATTCATTCAGGTCATATTGGACAGAGACATGTTCTTATGAGGCTTTGGTGGAATATATCAGCAAAGGCTACAGAGGCCTGAGTAAGGCAATAGCACAGCTTGTAGGCGGTATTGACGTAAAGGTAAATACATTGGGTTTCGCCAACGACCTAACAACATTCAGGGGAAAGGATGATGTATTAACCCTCCTCATTCACCTGGGGTATTTGGCATATGATGAAGAGAAGGAGACTGTGAGAATTCCCAACGAAGAAATCAAGAGGGAGTTCCAGACGGCAATACACACAGTAAAGCTTGAGGAAAGCGTGAAAAGGCTCGAGGAGAGTGAAAAGCTCTTTGAGAATACAATCAACATGAAGGAAGAAGAGGTTGCACGGGAGATAGAGAAAGTCCACAACGAAGAGACCTCTCCTTTGCACTATAACAGAGAAGAAAGTTTGAGAAGTGTCATAAAGCTTGCTTATTACACATATCGTGACCACTATCTGCAGTTTGAGGAACTTCCGTCCGGTAATGGCTATGCAGATATCGCCTATATCCCCCTCCCGAATTCCGGCTATCATGCTCTCATAGTCGAACTCAAATGGAATGAGAGTGCAGAGGGCGCAATAAAGCAGATACTCGATAAAAAATATCCTACCGTCCTCAAGAACTATAAAGGTGAAATCCTTCTTGTCGGCATTACATATAATAAGGATGATAAGAAACACTCCTCCAGGATAATCGAGTACGAAGTCTGAAAAAGGGCGGGGCATTTTTCTCTTTCTTCGGCTTAAATTTTTGAGTTAGCGTAAGATAAGAGAAAGTGTTGACAATATTTTTAAATTCAAGTAGATTAGTCAAAGTGTCGCCGGAGTGCAGAGGGGAAAACTCTGCCGTGGCGTCTAGAGCCAAACCGATTGCTGAGGCGATAAGGGTGGTTCCGGAAGTAGTTTTTTATTGCTAATTACGTATGTCGTCAAGATTTGCCGACCTCTGGAACTTCACATTACCTGACTTAGCATTCAGTTGTCTCGTAGAAAAGTAAAGGCTTGGGCCTTTATAAATATTATTTTTTGATTTGTGGCATTGCCACAAGGAGGAACTGATGGCTAAGGAAAAATTCGAGAGAACTAAGCCACACGT
>CAVJEL010000158.1:0-2942 GCA_963648635.1 Ruminococcus intestinalis | reverse complement strand
AGAAAAGGGCCAGAGAATAACATCCTTAATAATTTGTTTAAAAGGATAAAATAATGAAACCTATTACAGCCAATGAGCTAAGAAAAAAGTATATCGACTTTTTCGTCTCCAAGGGACATAAGCAGATTTCGGGTGCTTCCCTTATTCCTGAAAACGACCCGACAGTGCTATTCACAACAGCAGGTATGCACCCGCTCGTACCGTATCTATTGGGGCAGGAACATCCAGAGGGCAACAAACTCTGCGATTACCAGAAGTGTATCCGTACTGGTGATATAGACAGTGTAGGTGACCCGAACCATCTGACATTCTTCGAGATGCTCGGTAACTGGTCACTCGGCGCATACTCCAAGAGCGAGATGATTGGCTATTCGTTCGAGTTTATGACGAAGGTACTCGAAATTCCCGTCGAAAAGCTTTCCGTCACTGTCTTTGCAGGCGATGAATCCGTCCCGAGAGATACAGAGGCTGCAGAGAAGTGGGCTTCTCTCGGAATTCCTAAGGAGAGAATTTACTTCATGCCGAGAGAGGACAACTGGTGGGGACCGGCAGGTGAGACAGGACCGTGCGGACCCGACAGCGAGATGTTCATCGACACAGGGCGCCCCTCATGCGGACCGGATTGCAAGCCGGGATGCCATTGCGGAAAGTACTTCGAAATCTGGAACGACGTCTTCATGCAATACCGCAAGGAGAAGAACGGAACATTCCATGAGATGGAGAGAAAGTGCATCGACACCGGTATGGGTATCGAAAGGACAATCGCCATCCTTCAGGGAAAGAAGAGTGTTTATGAGACAGAGGTCTTCCAGCCGATTATAAGGGCCATCGAAGGACTCTGTGGCAAGAAGTATGGTGATAACGAGAACGACGACATATCTATAAGGATAATCTCTGACCATGTCAGAACATCTGTCTTCATTCTTGGCGACCAGAGAGGAATGGCACCGGGCAATGTAGGACAGGGCTATATACTTCGCCGTCTCATCAGACGTGCAATAAGGCACGGAAAGAAGCTCGGTATTGAGTCATCTTTCCTCTCGTCACTGGCTAAGGTTGTTCTCGACCTCTATGGCGAGCCTTATCCGGAACTTATTGAGCATAAGGATTTCATCTACGAGGAACTCGAGAGAGAAGAGGAAAAGTTCAGTAAGACCCTCTCCAACGGAGAGAAGGAGTTTGAGAAGATGCTTCCCAACCTTATGAAGGGAAATAGCCGGGTTATCGGAGGGCGCATTGCATTCAAGCTCTATGACACTTATGGCTTCCCGATTGAGCTGACACAGGAGCTCGCTCAAGAGCACGGCTTTACTGTCGACACCGAAGGCTTCAAGGAGGCTTTCGAGAAGCATCAGGCTATTTCAAGGGCGGGAGCTGCGGAGCAGTTCAAAGGAGGACTTGCCGACCACAGCGACGCAACAACTGCACTTCATACGGCAACACACCTTCTTCATAAGGCCCTTTGTGTCGTTCTCGGAGGCTATGTAAAGCAGCTCGGAAGTAATATCACAGCTGAGAGACTCAGATTCGACTTCAACCACCCGCAGGCTCTTACAAAGGAAGAGCTCAAGGCTGTAGAGGATCTTGTAAACAAGGAAATTGAACTCGACCTTCCTGTCGTATGCGAGACAATGACTCTCGATGAAGCAAGGGCGAAAGGCGCAGCTGCACAGTTTGATTCGAAGTATGGGGAACTTGTCAAAGTATATTCAATCGGTGACTTCTCGATTGAAGTATGCGGTGGTCCGCATGTTGAGAGAACAGGCCAGCTCGGACACTTCAGGATTGTCAAGGAGCAGTCGTCAAGTGCCGGAGTCAGAAGAATCAAGGCCGTGCTTGAGAAGTAAAATAAGAAGAATATGTCCGCCTCGAAAGGGGCGGATAATTGTATTAATTTCACTTGCCACTAATTCTTTTTCTTATGATATTATATCTATAGACAAGGAGGCAGTGACATGGCTGAAATAAACAGAGAGTACAAAGACAGATTATTCCGATTTATCTTCGGACGGGAAGAAAACAGAGCATGGGCACTAAGCCTCTACAATGCAATCAACGACACCGAATACACCGATGAGTCTCAGATAATTCTAACAACAGTTGAGGATGCGTTGTACCTGGGTATGAAGAACGACGTTTCGTTCCTCATTTCAGATACCCTGATGCTCTTCGAGCAGCAGTCGTCTTTCAACCCCAATATGCCGTTAAGGTACCTTATATATACCGGAATGATTTATTCGGCTTATGTAACGAACACCAAGTTCTCACTTTATAGTTCTTCTCTTCAGAAGATTCCGGCGCCGAGGTGTGTATGCTTCTATAACGGAGAGAAGGAAACAGAGGACAGACAGATTCTGAAACTAAGTGATGCATTCATTAACGGGAATAAGGGCGACATAGAAGTAGAAGCTCTCTTAATCAACATCAACTATGGAAGAAACAAAGAGCTTTTGAAGAAGTGTAAGCCACTTGGAGAGTATTCCTGGTTTATTAATGAGATAAGAAAGAATACGGAAAAGGGAATGGTTATAAAGGATGCAGTAGATGCAGCCCTTGATGCCATGCCTGATGATTTTGTTATAAAGCCGTTTTTGATGAAGAATAAAGCGGAGGTAGAGATAATGTGTATAACTGAATACAACGAAGCAGAAACGATGGAGCTCTTCAAGGAGGAGGGAAGAGCAGAAGGCAGAGAAGAAGGTGAAGCCAAAGGTGAGATTAAAGGTGCAATCAAACAACTTGTCGGCTTTATAAAAGATGGGTTCATCTCAGAGAAACAAGCTGCAGAAAGAGCAGATATGAGCCTTGATGAATTCAGAAAGTATGAAGCGCTCTATTGCTCCTGATTTTATCCATTTTCTTGGAAAGGACAGAAAGATGAGCGCTGTGCATAACTGAATACAACGAAGCAGAAACTATGGAGCTCATCAAGGAAGAAGGAA
>CAVJEL010000157.1:0-2968 GCA_963648635.1 Ruminococcus intestinalis | reverse complement strand
TCGGCAAAGTCGACGTTGCCACTGCGGGCCAGGGCATCGTTGTATGACCTGTATATAGTGCGAAAATCAGGATAGGAGGAATAGTATCCGCACTTGGGGTCGTCTGGGGTAAGGCCGAGGTCCTTCACCTTCGATATCGTCCTCGATATCTCCTTAAGAACTTTCTTATCTTTATTACAGACGGAGCACAATACCTGGAAGGAATCATTGTCATCGTAGATTGTGAAATTCCTCTCGAGACCCACACTCTCGGGATATCGCCTTAAAAGAGAGGCGCATAGAGAGTGGAATGTCCTTACAACCATACGGGAGGTATCAACCTCGGGAAGGAGGGAGGTGATTCTGTCCTTCATCTCCTTTGCGGCCCTGTTTGTGAATGTGACGGCACATACCTGCGAGGGGTACACAAAACCGTTTTCTATCGCCCATGCAATTTTATATGTAATTGTCAGCGTCTTACCGCTTCCAGCACATGCCAGGATAAGAAGGTTGTTCTTCTCATCGAGTACGGCTTCTTTCTGCTCCGCGTTGAGTACACTAAGGTCTATCAATTAGAATACCCTCCAGGTCAAGGCCTCTGACACTTCTTATGCCGACTCTCACCTTGTCGCCACTCTTGAGACCACGTCCCATGATAACCGTCAAACCGTCGACATCGGGCGCCTGGGAGTATATACGCCCGATTGCAAGCTCTTCGCCCTCGATTATCTCTTCGACAAGGGCGTCATATTCCCTCCCGACAAATCTCTCGAGTCGCTTCTCCGTTATTGCACTCTGCTTCTCCTCGAGTTCCTTCTGCCACTTCTTTGCTTCTCTCTGTGCCCTATCGTGGTCCTTTTGATTACGCATCTTGTATGCGGGAGTATCTTCCTCCCTCGAGTAGAGGAAGGACCCCATCCAGTCAGGCTGGGCTTTCTCGATAAAATCCAATAGTTCTTCGAAGGCTTTTCTATCCTCTCCCGGGTATCCCAGCATAAGTGTTGTTCTTATTACTGCATCAGGGTTCTTCTCTCTTATTTTATTAAAGAGCGCTGCATATTCATCCCCGCTTCCCGTGCGCTTCATGGATTTCAATACAGCCCTGTCTGCATGCTGAACCGGGATATCGAAATAGGGAAGTATTTTCTTCCTTTCTTTCACGAGGTCGATTAAATCGAGAGGGAATGTGTCGGGGTGAATATATAGCATTCTCAATACAAAGTCGCCATCTAAAGAAGAAAGCGTATCCATGAGCTCGACAAATCTGCTCTTACCGTATAAATCCAGTCCGTATGCTCCGAGGTCCTGTGCAACAACGTTTATCTCGTAAACCCCGCTTTCGATAAGCCTCTTTGCCTCTTTGACAACAGCCTCGAAGGGCCTGCTTCTCAACGGGCCACGGATAATCGGAATAGCGCAATAGGAGCAGCAATGATTGCACCCTTCGCTGATCTTAAGATAAGCCGAGCGCGGGAATGACAGAAGTTCCTTCCTGTCATCTCTTTCTCTGTCAGGGTCGGGGTACTCAGGGACAACAACCTCCCTTTTTTCCTCCTCAATGCTCTTGAGCAGGGATGGAAAAAGCGAGAGATCATGATTGCCGAAGATTGCATCGGCCTCCTCAAGTTCCATCTCCTTTCCGTAGCGCTGTGCCAAACATCCCGCGAGTATGATTTTCGCCCCCGGATTTTTCTCTTTCAAGCCGAAAAAGGTATTAATCGATTCTTCCTTGGCGCTTTGAATGAAACCGCATGTATTTACAACAATTACATCAGCTTCCCCTACCTCTTCTGTACGGGTATAACCGTTCTCCAATGCATAGGAGAGTAAAATCTCACTGTCAACCTGGTTCTTGGCGCATCCAAGGCTCTCTATATATATCTTTTTCATGGCCCTACGATAAACCAAAAATGCAAAATAAGGTAGTATTCATGCTCAGTCATTTCAAGCTGTGGCTACAGTAACACTCGAGATGAATGCTCCATCTGTATTGCCCCATCCATATGCTCTGAAATACCGAATACTTTTCCCCGAGTCCCCATACTTTCCTCCGGAAAGAGCTCCTTCACTTCTACCGTAAATCACTCTTAAGAGGATTGCCCTTTACTCTCCACCTGGTCTATCCTCTTCGTATGGACAGAAACATCAAGGTAATCGGTGAGAGGGAGGAAAAAGTAAGAGTACTTCTCCGCCCCATAGAAAGTGAAGTCGCATCGAAGGCATTCAGATATTACGGCATTACAAAACCCTTTTATAATGGGATTTTCTTCGCACACATGGAAAAGGAAGAAAAGCTCGGAGCTTTCCTCCCCTCGGACGAGATAATCATCCTCTCCGAGGAACTCCTGAACTACCCGATTGGGGTTATCAAAAACATATTTCTTCATGAGTGTGCACACGCCGTCGACCACATATTCAATCCATCGATGACGGGACACTCATCATACTTCAGGGACATATGCGATAAACTCGGTGTCGAAAAAGGCTTTGAGAAGGCAAAGCTTAAGGAGGACATAACCCTCAAGGCAAAGAAGAGGGAAAAGCTCGATAAGCTTATGGCGCTCACATCATCATCCTTCGAGAACGAAGCTCTTATCGCGCTCGAGAAGGCAAGGGAACTCATAGAAAAGGCAAAGCTCGAAGATGATATGGACTCCCTCGAGAAAGAAGAGAAAATCTACATGGTGGACCTCTACGAGAAGAAAAGAGTTGCCACCTACATTACTTATATATCAGCAATAGTGACTGACAGTACAGGAACGTATAATGTCAAGAATCACACCGGTGAATCAGTAATCCTCAGAGCATACGGCTCACTCGAGCAGTGTGAAAGCGCACTCTATCTATTTGACTACCTACTCTCTGCCCTGGATAACGAAGTAGCAAGGCTCCGTAAAAGCGGGAAAAAGATTTCCAAGGACAGCTTCATGGTCGGTGTCTATGATGCAATAAGAAAGAAAACGGAGAAAAGCAGCTCCACAGAACTTGT
>CAVJEL010000156.1:0-3024 GCA_963648635.1 Ruminococcus intestinalis | reverse complement strand
GGTGTCATAAAGTGGTATGTGCCCTTCTCGTATATCTTCACGGTATTCGTCCTCTATCTCTGTTCTTCCCTCAGCTTCGAGTATGCTCTCTACGAAATTCTCTCTGGTGGCCTTTTCCTCGGTGCCATCTTTATGGCAACCGACTATGTCACAACCCCGATTACAAATACAGGTAAGGTTGTATTCTGTATTCTTTGCGGAATCCTGACATTCGTCATAAGGTCGTTCATGGCACTCCCGGAGGGTGTGTCATTCTCCATTCTCATCATGAATATCTTCACGCCTTTAATCGAGAAAATATGTCATAAAGTACCCCTTGGAGGTTCCAACTATGTCAAATAAGAAAGAATTTTTGAGAATAACACTCACATTCCTCTGTGGTGTACTGCTCCTCGTTCTATTAAATATGGTTACATCTCCAATAATCGAGAACAATAAGAAGAAGGGAGAATTCGAGCCGCTCTTCTCTGTTTTCCCCGGCGCGGAGAATTTCGCCCCAATTACACTCGCTAATACCCCCGACACTGTAAGGGCCGTCTACGAAGAGACATCGGGTAAGGGATATGTCCTAAAATGTGCAACAAACAAAGGCTTCACCGGTAACTACATCACACTTACCCTCGGTATAACTAAGGACGGAAAGGTTGCGGGAATAAAGCTTGACGAGTACCCAGAGACAAAGGATTTCGGATCCGACTACCCGACTTCATTTATCGGGGCCGACTCAACGCTCTCGACAACGGAAATTGTCGCAGGTGTCACATATTCCTCCACGGCCTTCAGAAATGCAGTTGCCGATGCCTTTGACTTACTTGCATCTAACGGCTTAATTGTTGCTCAAGAGAAATCACCGGAGCAGAAATTCGAAGAGATGCTCACCACTGTCTTTGGTGAAGCTGTCAACCCGAAAGGTCTTCTCGTCGCCGAGGATTTCACTTCGTCCATAAGTCAAGTCGTACTAGCTAAGAAAGCAGGAAACAACTCAGCAATCGCATACCTAGTAAACGACGGTGACACATACTACACAGTTGTAAGTAATATATACTCCCTTTCCGTCTATGATATGGATGGAAAGAGTTCCACTTCGCTTTCGTCTTCAATTAAGGATGCCCTCCTCTCCGAGGCAGAGTCTTCTCTCAAGGACAACTCTAAGAGCGACCTCAAGAAAATAAAGAAGCTTGGCTCTCTATCTGATGATGCGGTTTACACGCTTATCCCGCTTGACGGAATAGACACTAGTGTTACGACTATCTACTCAATCGAGAGCGACGGAAAATTATACTACGGCTTTGTCGCACGCCCGTACGGATTCGGAAACGAAACCATGGTTATGTACACACTACTTACAGAGGACGGAAAGATAGCCGATTTCTCTGTTAAGGAATTGATAATAGAAGCCGATTACTTCTCATCCTACTCGCTTCCCGACGACTACCTCTCGTCATTTACGGGACTCGATTCCTCATGGAGCGGGGAAGAGGCAATAATAAGCGGAGCAACTCTTACGTCAGAGGCTGTAAAAGATGCCCTAAACGACACATTCTCCGCATATGACAAGATAAAGGAGGGAAAATAAGATGGAAAAGAAAAATAGAACTTTCATGCTCCTTGCGCTTTCGGCTGTTCCGGCTCTGGGACTTTCGACGAACGTAAAGACTGCGCTTTTGTTATCACTTGGAGTTGTGGTGTCACTTGTGGTATCGAGAGTGATTACATATCCACTTGTAAAGAAGAGCTCGAAAGGAGGCGGGGCAATTATTTCGCTTCTTGTCTCGCTCTTTGTGACATCTAGCGCGATGATGCTCTTAGAAGCTTTCCTCTACAACGTTTATTCGGGAAACAGCGTGTATTTTGCACTCACATTCCTCATAGGCTTTGCCCTCTCTTCGACAAGTGAGAGCTCTTTAACACTGAAGGAAAGCATTCTCGATACGCTTTCTATTTCACTGTTGTTCCTCACTTCTGTCGTGCTTACTGCCGTTCTACGTGAGGTATTCGGCTCGGGAAGTTTCTGGGGACTCGAGATAGGCTTTATGAAGAACCACCTCATTTCGATACTCACCAAAGCACAGGGCGGGTTCATTACATACGGCCTCTCCCTTGCTCTCTTGAGTGCAGTATGCAATAAAAAGGAGGAAGAAAAGAAATGAATATCAAGGATTTGATTTTACTGGCACTTACATGCACTATCTCTTCCAACTACATTCTTGTTAAATTCTTTAATGTAGAGGGTATTCTTTCGTGCTCTAGAGACAGTTTAAAAGGCAACATCTTCTCATCGCTCTATATGGCCTTGATTCTTATCCTCTCATCGCTTCTTATCTGGCCTCTCGAGAGCTTTATCGTCGGAAATAGTGCCTCCTACCTCCGCCTTGTCGTCTATACTCTCGCTATTCTTCTTGTAACAGCAGTAGTAACACTTATAAGTAAGAAAAAGTCATCCGAGATTTTCCCGCTTGCCCTTTCAAGCGGAGTTCTGGGTTCCGTACTCTTATTCCAGAGCGAGGGTTATACACTTCTTGAGACTGTCTTTGCCTCATTTGGTGTTGCCCTCGGCTACCTCTTAGTAACAGTTGCAGTATCTTGTGTAAGAGATAAGGTGAAGGAGAAGTATGTCCCCCGCGCTTTCCGTGGTATCCCGATAATGCTTATCGCCCTTTCAATAATTGCACTTACAGTTTATTGTTTCTAGGTGATGGAAAGGAAAAAGATACTCCTCAGAATACTGCCTTTAGTAGTGTTCATCTCACTCGCAATCATCCTCTTCTTCCTCTTCAGAAATAAAGAGGAAGGCGACAGGGTGAGAGTGATGATTAACGGAGAAGAAGAGGCAGAGTATTCTCTTGATAAAGACATAACAGTTTCTCTCAACGGCGGGACGAACACTCTTATAATCAAAGACGGGAAGGCCAGAATAAGTGAGGCAAACTGTCCTGATAAAATCTGCGTATCACAAGGGTGGGTCAGCAGGATGGGCGAATGCATAACGTGCCTACCCAATAAACTTGTTGTCGAGGTAATAAA
>CAVJEL010000155.1:0-3079 GCA_963648635.1 Ruminococcus intestinalis | reverse complement strand
GGTCTACTTCATCCAATGTAAGCTACTATTCGACGGATGTGAAGATGGAGAAGGGGGACATCGGGTTTGTCACACTTACCTGGGATAACGACAGCGATTACAACTACTTCCGCTACCAGAGAGACGGTGAGGAAGAAGGAAAATGGACTGTAACCGACGGAAAAACAGAGAGCGCAATACTTCCTTACCACAAAGGCCTCAACACTTATTACATACAGTCATCATGGGACGGCAATACCTGGTCGGAGTCGGGTGTAGATACATACTTCTACGAAAAGAAGAAGGTTAATATCCCACTATCTATCCGCATTAACGCTGCACCTTACTCAAGTGCAGTCTACTACTTCTATGAAGGTCATTACATAGATAAAGCCAGAACGTTGATGGGAACAATATATGGTGTTTCAGCTAGTCTTGAGTTTGACTGGACTCCGTTCTCATTCCTCCGCCTTTACCCTGAATTCGGTTATGCCTATGAGATGAAGATTCAGACTGTCATCCCCAAAAAGCAGGATATGCAGTACATCAAATTCGGCGGAGGATTTGATGGTCTTGTCAAAGTATCTGACAGGTCAGATATCTACCTCGGCGCACTCGGCGGCATAATGGCCCACATCAACAACAAAAAGTACAACGTAGCAACATACTTCGGTGCACGGCTCGGCTTTGAGACAACTCTCGGCGACCACATAACACTAGGTGCCTTCTCAAGAGTTACAGCATCCTTCTTAACAGTCGAGGACGATACGTTATACAGCTCAGTAACTCTTCTTGTCGACCCTGTGTGTCTGACACTTTCATGGAGCTTTTGATAAGGGAAAAAGATGAAGAGAAAGATAGTTCTGACTTCAATAATTCTTATTCTATTAACACTTATCTCCTCATGTGGCCTGTCACCCATGGAAGAGGGAAGAAGTGTGAACGAATATATATTCCCTTATGTAAACTTCAGCCTCAGTGAGGACGAAAGCTATTACTCAGCATCGATACTGAGCGATGCTGCAGTAAAGAGTGTTTACATTCCGTCATATGTTGATGACTTTGACGGTTCGATTCCCGTTAAATACTTCAATGGCTTCGATAACGATGACGACATAAAGGCTCTCGAGAGCGTGACAATCGAGTCTCCGATTACGGTGATTGGAAAGAGTGTCCTTGATAAGGCAACTAATCTAAAAAGAATTACCTTCACCAATATCCTTAACAATGAGAACGATGTATGGACAAATCTCCCACAGCTTGAACACACGGAAGAAGGTGAGTTCCACGGGTGGCTCCTTGTAGTGAATGACGGGAACGTTGGTGAGGGCGGTGGAATGAGCATGGGGTACACTTCAATCTATCCCAACTGGGGAACTCATACATTCGGTGAAACTCATGCCGGGCAGGAACCGACATGCACAGAGCCCGGTTGGACATCTTATCATGAGTGCTTGAATTATCTTTCTAAAGACACGATATGTCCCTATACATCAAAGGTTGATCTTCCGGCACTCGGACACAGTCTCGTAAAACATGAGAAATCTGATGCAGACTGCCGTACTTGGACTATCGGCTACAGCATGGACGCATGGGAATGCACACGCTGCGGTCTCTTCTTCTCAGATGCCGACGGGATTACACAGATAGAGAAGGACAGTGTAATAATTAATCCATCCCATACACAGGGCGGGGAAATCTGTAGCGATGAGAGCTCTCACTGGTATGAGTGTACTATTTGTGGAGCAAAATTCTTTGGTGATAAGAATGAGCCACAGAATCATGATTTCAAAAATTGGATTGACTCGGAAGATGGGCAGTCCAGCATTAGCTATTGTGAAATATGTTCCTATGAGACGATAGAAGCGAAAAAACATGAAGACGCGGACTGGGACTTTGTGGCACGCCAGGATCCAACCTGTACAGAGTCCGGTCATGAAGAATATTACGCATGTAACAAGCATGAGGGACACTGTTTTACACGCTCGAAAGAGAATGTTGTGATAAAGAGAAGCATCGAAGATCTTGGTGTTTATATAGCACCTCTCGGTCATGATTTCAGCGGAGCATATGTTTCGAGTACGGTAAGTGGTTACCACTCTAAACTCTGTTTACGCTGTGGAGTTGAGTCTGAAGAGAGGAAAGAACATGAATTTGAATATATCTTCACCAAGAATGCTGAAAGGTACTTCACAGTCAAGCGTAAGTGCATTGTCTGCGGTGCAACAGGAGAGGATTCTTCGAAACATAGGTCAGCTTTCGATATCTCGGCAAGTTTCGGAAATATAAAAATATTAAGAGGAAGCGGTAATACGTGGACGCTGAGTTACACAGGAAAATGTGCTGACTGTTACTGGACAGACGAGGAGGGAGAAAAGCTCATTGATGATGTCGACCCGTTCACAATCAGCTATACATCCGGGGGCGGAGGAGAATTCAAGGTCTTCTGCTATGCGTTGAACAGTAAAGGAGAAATCTCTGAGATTGCATTTGCACTACTTACGGCAAATTGAGGGAAAGGGAAATGAGAAAATTAACAAAACGTACGAATGAAAGAAAAATTACATGTTTTGTCATGGCGCTTACGGTGGCTATCATTTCTCTTTTTGTCTCATGTGACGGAGAGAAAATAACTCAAAGCATATCAGACGGCGTTGCTTATATAAGCTTTGAGGAACGTGTAACAAGAAGTGGTGTAACGATAGATTACAAGACTGAAGACTATGACAATCTTTTCTGGTTCTATACTGCAGAAAAGGCAGACGACTATGGTACAACTGGAGAGGCAAAGGTTGAAACACCTTACAAAAATGACAGTGACAGTAATCCTCTTACAGGACTGGACCTCGACGGAAAGACAAAAGGCCCGTTTTCTGAAGGAAATTGGAAGTTCACGCTCTATGCCTATAAATGCCAGGGAAAAGAAGAGAATGGTGTTGTCACTTATACCTATGACGAGAACAACCGTACTCTGATTTACAAGTCGAAGGAAATTACAGTTACCCTTCTAGCAGGTGAGACAAAGTCAATCCCGATAACAGTCAACGATGTGGAAGGGAATGGTAAACTGATTCTGGATAACCTCTACTTCAACTCGAGT
>CAVJEL010000154.1:0-3080 GCA_963648635.1 Ruminococcus intestinalis | reverse complement strand
AAGGAATGCAAGAAAACTGGAAACGAAACACCTTGAAGAAGGCATTAAGCCACATACAGTTGAATTTATGCCTTCAAGCGAAATCTATAAACTTGTTGAACTCTTACTCCAAGAGGAGATGAATGATTCAACACCGTAATCCGCTGAGAATTCCGTGTCCCGGCATGCTCAAAACAAGCCATGGCGATTATTGCCCTACATTTTTGCATGCAGTCTTAGGAAGGCTCTCCATTGTCATTCGGGCATATCGCAAAGCAACAACACAACTATCGACAAAACAAAAGCATAAGGGTGATTCTCTCCTGTCATTATCGTTTCAGATATGGCTTCAATATTCAATGAATATTTATTTCGTCATCTTCTCATAGCAACAGTTTTACCGGGCATTGTTCTTTGCCTGGACGTCAGTATGACAAGCGGTGTTGTATTTTTATTCCGTTAAAACCAAGAGCTTATTTCATTCCATAATAATTAATTACGTTGTAAGGTATTTCTTATCCGATTAATTTTACCTAAATTTTTCGTATTTTTATGCAAAAAGTAATTGACGTATATATAAGAAAAGTCTATTGTATGCTCAGCTTAAATAAATATACATTAAAGGATGCATAAAAATGAAAAAACTTATTACTCTTACACTTATTGCATTATTTGCTTTTACATCTCTCTTTGCTTCAGGGGCTAAGGAAGCCCAGAGCCAGGATAAAGTCTATACAGTTGCCATCAGCTGTGACTATCCTCCACTTGAATACATTGACGACAACGGTAATCCCTGTGGCTACGAAGTTGAACTCATCCAGGCTGTTGCAGACGCTGTCGGAATCAAAATTGCTATTGCAAACGTTTCCTTCGACGGCATCATCGCAGGTATTCAGGGTGGCCAGTACGATATCGGGGCAAGCGGACTCACAGTAACTGAGGAAAGGAAGAACAGCGTTGACTTCACATCCCCTATTCTCCAGTTTGCACTCTCAATTGTGACAAGCAAGGACAATAAAGATATCTCGAGCGACAGTGACCTTGAAGGTAAGAAGGTTGGTGTACAGCTTGGAACAACATGCCAGTTTGCATGCGAGGACATCGGCCTTACACCATATACATATGATGAGGCACCAAGTGCTGTTCTCGACCTCGCAAACGGAAACCTCGATGCAGTTGTACTTGACTCAGTTGTTGCAGAAGACTTTGTTCTCCAGAACGAAAGCTACTCAAAAGTTCTGAAGATTGCAGGTTCATTCGAAAACTCTGATGATATGGCAATGGCAGTCAAGAAAGGCAACTCAGAGCTCCTTTCTCTCCTCAACGAAGGACTTAAGAAGGTTGAAGAGAGCGGAAAGCTTAGTGAAATCAAGAGTAAATACGGCCTAAATTAAATAATAAATAGACAACTCCGGTCAGAGGGTATTCTCTCCCCTCTGGCCTTTTATGTGTCAAGGACAAAGCATGGAAGACAAAACAAACTATCCAGATAAGAATACACTCAAGGAAAAGATGATCTCTCTCGACCCGACAGAGACAGAAAAGGCACCTACCGTAATTACGATGACCGATGGTGTCCTGATACCTAAAAAGGGAAACAGGCACCTCATAAACTCATGGCGCCTGACTTTCTACGGCTCGGTCATTCTTCTTGTTCTTCTCTGCACACTGAAAAAAGATGTCTACTGGAAGATATTCACCTATACGATATCTGGAATCCCGACAACCTTTGAATGCACCATTTTCGCTATTCTCGGTGCTGTCGTAATCGGCATTCTGACGGGACTCGGCTCGTCAAGCAGAAACCGCTTTATAAATCAGCTATGCGGAGTCTATGTCGAGCTTATAAGAGGTATTCCCCTTCTTGTTCAGCTGATGTTTCTCTACTATGCACTTGGGTCTTTAATCCACATTGACGGCATTGTGGCTGCAATCATTGCACTTTCAATTTGTTTCGGCGCCTATATGGGCGAGATAATCCGCGCAGGCATACAGTCGATTCCGAAAGGTCAGAGTGAGGCTGCGACTGCACTCGGGCTCTCGAAGGCACAGACATTTATCTACGTAATACTCCCGCAGACAATCAAGGTTGTCCTTCCTGCAATCGGAAACGAGTTCATATCGATGCTCAAGGATTCCTCTCTTGTCTCTATTCTCGCACTTTCAGATATCCTGAAGCGCGGAAGGGAGTACATATCACGAACATTCCTTTCTCTGCAGACTATGCTCATTGTCGCCCTGATTTATCTTATACTCACCCTTATTCTTTCCAGACTTGTAGGTCTGATGGAGGAGAAACTACATAAAAATGGCTAAAATCGAAATCAAGAATGTCTATAAAGATTACGAGAACAACGACGGAACAATCCTTCATGCGGTAAAGAATGTGAGCCTTACAGTCAACGACGGAGAGGTCGTCGTTATTATCGGCCCCTCAGGCTCAGGTAAATCATCGCTTTTAAGAACTGTCAACGGAATTGAAAAGGCACAGAAAGGCTCCATCCTCATCGACGGAGTAGATATCATGGACGACAAGGCCGACAGAAGAAAGATAAGAGAGGAAGTGGGAATGGTATTCCAGTCCTTCAATCTCTTTCCTCACCTGAGTGTTCTTGAGAACATTGTGCTCGCTCCTATGAAGGTAAAGCACATGAGTCGTGAAGACGCCGAGAAAAAGGCTATGTCCCTCCTAAAGCGTGTAGGACTCGAGGATAAAGCCGGGCAGAAGCCACAGCAGCTTTCGGGCGGCCAGCAACAGCGTGTAGCAATAGCACGTGCACTTGCAATGGAGCCTAAGGCAATGCTCTTTGACGAGCCCACATCAGCCCTCGACCCGGAGATGATTAAAGAGGTATTGGATGTAATGCTCTCTCTCGCAAAGGAGGGAATGACAATGCTACTCGTTACACACGAGATGGGATTCGCCAGGGCAGCAGCCGACAAAATCGTCTTTATGGCCGACGGGGAGATAATCGAAGAGGGAAAACCTGAAGATATGTTCTCTTGTCCGAAGACAGCGAGGGCAAAGGAATTCTTGAACCATATCCTCTAGCCTTTCTGCCTCCCCCTATTTAGCACCTATCCGAAGCGATAGGTGTTTT
>CAVJEL010000153.1:0-3207 GCA_963648635.1 Ruminococcus intestinalis | reverse complement strand
TTATTATTTCAATGGGGTTGAGCTGAGGGTAATGTACTCAATAGATGGAAGAATCAAAGGGAGTGTTTCATGACAAAGAAAAAAGGTGAAATAGTTATCCGTTCTAGCGCAGCAGAATACCTGACATATGTTGCTTCAGTCGGCAATCAGAGTGACAGCATTGAAATGCGTTATGAGGATGAGAATATATGGCTGACGCAGAAGATGATGGCTGTGCTGTATGATGTGACTGTCGCTGCAATAAACCAACATATAAAGAAGATTTATGATGATTGCGAGCTGGAAAGGGGTTCAACTATTAAGAAATACTTAATAGCTCAAGTATGAACACGCTGAGTGCTCTGTCGCCTTATTGAAGTCGATAATGGTGAATTCCTGCATAAGGAGTTTAACCTTTTCTGTGATTCCTTCAATTTTCTTTACGACATCCCCAGTGTATAAAATTTCAGTACACTCCAGGCATTTATAGCAAGGGATGTTTCTGATAACCAGAAGTCCGGGCTCCATGTCAATTGCCTCGCTTGTCGTGCTTTTGTATGCTTCTTTTCCACATCGCATGCATTTCATTTGGTTTTCTCCTTTCTTGTTCTTAAATCTTACTCCCCGCAATATATACATAGAAATATCATCCAAGACAGCACAAACAGGAATCATTTATGCGAATTCTCATATGCGCTCTTGATATCATCCGGAAGGCCGTCGGGCGTTAATGATTTCGCTTTGTCTTCGTTGCCGTGCTCGATAGCCATTGTGTAATACCAGCATTTGTATTTGAGCATATCCAGTGCTTTTTGAAGCTCACTAATTTCTTCTTCAACGCGCACCTTCTGTTTGTGAATGAGCTCGAAACGATTGGGATAGGTAGCGGGGCCTTCCATACACCACTCCATAAAAGTTTTGATATCTTTTATCTCAAGACCTGATTTCTTCAGACACTCGATTACTCTCAGCGCCTCAATCTCATTATCACTGAATTTGCGGATGCCGGACTCCCGTTTAAGACGAGGGAAAAGCCCCTGCTTATCATAATAGCGGAGCGTGGAAATGGGTAAATCAAACATCTCAGACACCTGTCCAATCGTATACACAGCGTACCTACGAAATTCTTTTTTTAAGTATATTGACCTAAAGTTAGGTTTAGGTCCTATCGTGAGCATATCATATGTAGCGTTGTCCTACAAGACACGAAAACGGGAGGAAAATTTCGATGAAGAGACCCTATATTATTTCTCACATGATGATGTCACTGGACGGCAGAATTGACTGCAGAATGACAGAGCAACTAAAGGGCGTAGAGGAATATTACAGCACTTTGGATTCCTTTGACGCGCCGACTCATCTCAGCGGGCGGGTAACGGCAGAGCTTGAAATGGCGAGGAGGGGAAAGTTTCAAAGTAATGATGATACCACACTTGGAAAAGAAGGATTTCATAAAGCTTTGACTGTCGTTGGATATGAGGTTGTTCTTGATACCCAAGGTACACTCCTCTGGGAAGACCAGAAGAACATGGAGAGGCCGGTACTTGTTTTAACAAGTGAGAATGTAAAACGGGAATACCTGGATTATCTGGAGGAAAATCATGTTTCATGGATTGCATGCGGCGAGGGACATATCGACCTCGGGCGCTCAGTAGAAATTCTCAGGCACGATTTCGGTATAGAAAGGATGGTCGTTGTCGGAGGCGGACGTATTAATGCGGGGTTTCTTGAAGCGGGGCTTCTTGACGAAGTCAGCATTCTCATCGGAGCAGGCATTGACGGACGGGAAGGTATGGGGGCGGTATTTGACGGGCTCTTGATGGGGAGGCCCGTTACTCCCTTGAAGCTTGAAAAGGTAGAGTCGTTTGAGAGCAGTGCGGTCTGGCTCCGCTACAGAGTTTGTTGAATTTATTGGAGGTATAAACATGAAATTTGAAAACAGGGATGCTTTTGAAGCGCACAATATGTTCGGTGTGGGTGAGGCGAATACGGTATATGCGAAATACTTTATCGGGAACTCATATCTGAATCCACTTACAGATCCCAAGAGCGGGCTCTTTCTGGCTAATGTGACCTTTGAGCCGGGATGCCGCAATAACTGGCATATCCACCATGCAAAAAGGGGAGGCGGGCAACTTCTCATCTGTACGGCCGGAGAAGGCTGGTATCAGGAGGAAGGGAAGACGGCAGTCAGCCTCAAAGAAGGAAGTGTTGTTATGATTCCCGCCAATGTCAAACACTGGCACGGCGCAAAAAGTGACAGCTGGTTTTCTCATATCGCTATTGAGGTTCCTGGAGAGGAGTGCAGAACCGAGTGGTGTGAAAGGGTGAGCGATGAGCAATACAACAGCTTGAAGAAGTAAAAGTGGAGGCAGAAAAAAGTATGGGAAAGATAATTCAGACGGCAGGACGAAATGCGCTTGGAAAGTTTGCTCCGGAGTTCGCACATTTCAATGATGATATTCTTTTCGGTGAAAACTGGAATAACGAGGATATTGATTGGAAAACAAGGAGCATCATCACGGTGGTTGCTTTGATGGCCCAGGGGATTACGGATTCTTCTTTGAGCTTTCATCTCAAGACCGCAAAGAACAACGGTGTGACGAAGAGGGAAATTGCAGCAATTGTCACCCATACGGCGTTTTATGCAGGATGGCCGAAGGCGTGGGCTGTGTTTAATCAAGCAAAAGAAATATGGACGGAGGAATAAGACATGTTCTCTGAAACAAAGAAATTGAGAAATGGAGTGGAGATCCCTGTGCTGGCACTCGGCACATGGCTTATCGATTGCGATAAGGCTACTGATGCTGTAAAGACAGCTCTTGAGATTGGCTACCGCCATATAGATACGGCAGAGGCCTATGGAAATGAACGCGGTGTTGGAGAAGGAGTCCGTACATCAGGTGTTCCGAGAGAACAGATTTTTGTTACGTCAAAGGTTGCTGCGGAATACAAGAGCTATGACGAGGCTCTACGAGCTATTGATAAGAGCCTCGAGGATATGGGCCTGGATTATCTTGATTTGATGCTCATTCATAGTCCGCAGCCATGGGATAAGGTAAATCAGAGTGATGACCGTTATGTAGAAGGTAACCGCGAGGCATGGCTGGCACTTGAGGATGCATACAAGGCCGGGAAGCTACGTGCCATCGGAGTCTCCAATTTCCTCAAGGAAGATATTGAGAGCCTCTGGGAAAAAGCTGAAATCAAGCCCATGGTCAATCAAGT
>CAVJEL010000152.1:0-3235 GCA_963648635.1 Ruminococcus intestinalis | reverse complement strand
TCCACTTCATCCATTATCGAGAGTAACATATCGCAAGGCTCTTCTCTTTCGACAGATATTCCGTTGTGTTTTGCTTCCCTTATAATGGCATCCTGGAAACTTTTAAGAAAACGTTCATAGTCTCCGCTTTCGCTTGTATTCATCTTCGCAAAGTTGAAGTGTAATACCGGATACTTCTCAAAGGAGTAATCCGTGCTGTCGATGTATAAGCCTTTGAAGAGTTCCCGCTTTCCTTCGAATAGGGCCTGCAATGTCGAGCACATAAGGCTTTTCCCATAGCGTCGGGGACGAGAGATAAAGTAGTAGCTGGAAGACTCGTCATTTACAAGATTATAAATGTACTCTGTTTTATCAACATAGATACAATCCATTTTCCTCAGGTCTTCAAATAAGCTTCTATCAACAGTTATTTTCTTCATACTTATATGTTACAACGATTTTCTTCTTTTCACCAATAGATTATCGAGAGTATCTGTCTTAATTGGAACATCTCATATTCCATTTCTAAGAAACACCATTCAACCCCCAATGAGGCGAGGTGTGTCATTGTTTCTGAAGGCTATGAGAGAAGTGAAATGAACATTAAATCTATCTGCAGTTGTTTTAAATCCCGTTCTTTTTCCTCTTTATGAGTGATATAGGCCCGAAAAGAAGATGAGGAAAATACTGAATCAAATTCTGATAGCCACGATTATATCGCTTTATCGACGGGAAATTCTTCTTAAGATATTTTATGTAATCGAGATATTGTTTCAAATCACCATTGGCTATAAGTATGTTTACATGACGGCGTGCCATATCGTCAATCTGAGGCCGTATTTTCTTTGTCTTATCCGAGTTGTAGACAGTCTCGAGAGAGTACTTCGTCATTCTCTCGTGTTCGTTCACGTGCTTTAGATATCCTTTGATGGAGACACTCTGCTCGCTCTGTCCTATACGGTAACAGTAAATCGGAATATCGAAATAAGTGAGGGTTGAAGAGAGGAGGATGGATTTGAGGCAGAACTCGAAATCCGTGTAGAAAGAGTGCTCGGTTATCTTGATCCTGTTCTGTATGAGACTCCTTTTCACTGCTGTAGCGTGCATGCTCAGCGCGTAGATATCATCAGACGGGAGTGTGATATTTTCCTTAAAACTGAACTTCTCTTCCGTCTCCTTCATATCGGGTTCTTTGACAAAGAAGAAAGGAGTATATATGATGTCGCTTTCAGTTGTCTTCAAAGCCTCGACAAAAGCCGGAAGATATGAGGAGGAGAACCAGTCATCGCCGTCAAGGAGTTTATAGTACTTTCCCTCTGCAATTTCGAGGGAGGAGTTGATTGTCGAGCCGTAGCCGCCGTTAGCCTTTCTGATGAGCTTGAATGTTCCCGGGTACTTTTCAACATAGCGCATGGCGATATCTGAAGTATTGTCCTTCGAGCCGTCATCAACGACTATCACCTCGATATCATCAAGAACCGAATCAACAACAAGAGAAGACAGCGTCTTATCTAAAAACCTTTCAACATTATATGCAGCAATGGAAATCGTAAGAGTTTTACTCATTCTCTTCCTTCTTTTTAATAATATGGAACTTTGTCAGTGTATCATAGAGAAAGCTCATCAGCCACTCATCTTTAAAAAGAAGGAGAAGAAGGACATATACAACAACACCGGAGAAGACCTGAAGTATTAGAAGCAATACATCGTTTATTTCTAACATTCCCAGAAGTGTGACCGAAATAAACATAATAATCCCGGCAAAAAGCTTCTTGTACCCTATGTGCCATATATCACCGATTGTTATGAATGTTCTGCTGTTATGTATATACTGCACTGTTATGACAAGCTCTGCAATGATTGTCGCAACCGTTGCCCCGGCAGCCTTGAAGTGGGGGATGAAAAGCATATTCAAAATAAGGTTTGCCACGGCACCCACAATAAGATATCTGATTGATTCGGCTCTTCTTCCGCATGGCGTGAAGTACTGCATCTCAAGGCAGTTACTGACTCCGATGATTATCACGATAGGGCTGAAAAGATAGATAAGCGGAACTACCTCATCGTAGCCCGGGCCATAAAAAAGTGAGACTAGCCTCCCTGCAACGGCGGAAAGTCCGAATGCAGAGCCGAAGCCCATGAAGAGTATATAGTTCATCGATATCGAGAACTTTCTCTTTATCTCATCAGTTTCCTTTTTTGCATACAGCGCAGACATCCTCACACCCACAACGGAATTTATCGACGAGAAAACAATACTCTTAAGCACATCTATGAACTTCTGTGCCTGCTGGTAGTATCCGATTTCCTTGTTGTCGTTGGTAATCCATTTCAGGAGTGGTTTATCGAGGAGGAGGTAGACAGACGACGCAATCGACGGCAGGAAGAAAACAAGCGTCCCCTTGAAGTGCCGGAATATCTTCAAATCCTTCATAGGCACTCTCTTCACAAGCTTACCCAATCCGCACCAATAAGAGATAAAGCATAAAAATGATGTTACAGCACTGATTGATATGTATATGACAAGGTCGTCCGATGATTTAACAAGCGTAAATAGAAGGACAACCTCGACTACCTTTACAATTGTATTACGAGTGACGATGCTCCTGAATTTCTCAAGGCCGGTATAAAACCATGATATATCGAGTGCCGTCCCTATAACCCCGAGTGACAGAACGAGGTAAATCTTCGAGTACTCCACACTCGATAAGACAAGAGGAATCCAGAGAAGGAAACAGAATGATGTTGTGATTATGCACATTATCTCAAGCTCCCAGAAGAGTTTCGAGCGCGCATAATCGTCGTCTCTGTTGCGTGCTATCTCCCTCGAGCCGTAGACTGCAGTGCCAAGAGAAGCAAACATTATGAAATAGCTTTGAACCGACTGAGTATAACTTTGAATGCCTATGCCCTCGGCACCGATTACCCTTGCCACATATGGCGCTGTGATAAAAGGAGTTATGGTCGTCAATATGCGATAAAGCGTATCATAAACAACATTCAACTTAACATCAGGCTTCCCTTTATTCATACTGCCACCAAACGAAACTATGATTAATCAATTACCCCAAACTGTCAATTCACTCCAAAGAACAAAAAAGCCCCGGAAGACAAACGCAACCAGGGCCGTTTATTACATAAAGAAGTCTATTCCGAAGTATATTTCAAAGAATCCTCTGCTATCCGTTTCTCCCTTTACGTATTGAAGAAGTTTTCTTGCATCAAATCCCAGGCTTAGTCTTATCGGATAACTCGG
>CAVJEL010000151.1:0-3291 GCA_963648635.1 Ruminococcus intestinalis | reverse complement strand
GGGACACAGGATTCTCAACGGGACACGCAATTCTCACTTTTTGTGTCCCGCGACACTAAAATAATCAACAACTTCTTTTAAAATATTGAATTATTTTATGAGAGGAAGGGCATAGTTCTATTTATGTGGTTATGTTAGGATCAACCTATCGTTCAACCTATCGTTCAACCTATCGTTCAACCTATCAGTCACCCTATCAGTCACCCTTTCAGTCACCCTTTCAGTCACCCTTTCAGTCACCTTTTCAGTCACCTTTTCAGTCACCCTATTGGTCACTCATTTGGTCACTCTGACAACTCAATCTGACATTGTCAGGATGAACAGTGTATTCAGGTATCGGCACTCAAAAACACCACTCGACATTCTTATGAGTTTATGGCTCAAAGGATAGATTGAACCGATTCTACCTAGCTATTCTGTATTTTGTTTCTATCAGCAACAATCTATTTTAACATTTTATGTACTCACCCACTATATTTGCTTTTTAAAGTCACATATGCTATCCTCCCCTCATGAAACATTTATCACTTGGTTTATTATCTGAAGTTGTATCCTCCTCGAGAAAGAAGAAAGGCCTTTCTCAGTCCGAGCTTGCCGGCGTGACGGGAATAAACCGTTCTCTTCTTTCCAGATTGGAGAAAGGAAATTATACACCGTCGGTTGATCAACTTCTGGCGCTATCTACTGTACTTTCTTTTCCACTTTCCGATGTTATTGCCGATGGCACAGCTACTGTGACCGTTGAACGTAAGAGGATTGCAGTTGCAGGCACAGGGTATGTGGGGCTCTCCCTTGCTGTTCTTCTTTCCCAGCACAACGATGTTACTGCTGTTGATATCCTTCCCGAGAAGGTTGAAAAGCTTAATGGCTGGATAAGCCCTATTCAGGATGAATATATAGAAAAATATCTTTCCCAGCACGAGGAGAGAAAGCTCTCTCTTTCGGCAACGATGGACGGAGAAAAGGCATATTCAAGCGCTGACTTCATCATTGTTGCAGCCCCCACGAACTATGACAGTAAGACGAACTTCTTTGACTGCAGTGCAGTTGAGAGTGTTCTCTCACTGATTAAGAAAGTGGCAGAGAAAAGGAAAAACAAACCTGTTGTTGTTATCAAATCAACTGTTCCTGTCGGGTATACCGAGGAAGTGAGTAAGAAGATGGGGATGGACTACATCATCTTCTCTCCTGAGTTCTTGAGGGAGTCAAAGGCTCTCTACGACAATCTCTATCCGAGCCGTATAATTGTCGGCAGTGACAAAAAGAACCTCGATAGTGCCTATGAGTTTGCGTCCCTCCTGAAGGACGGCGCCATCAAAGAAGATATCCCCATCCTTTATATGGCCCCAACTGAAGCAGAGGCGACAAAGCTCTTTGTAAACACATACCTGGCGCTGAGAGTATCATACTTCAATGAACTCGATACCTATGCTGAAGTAAAAGGATTAAAGACAGCGCCGATTATCAAAGGAGTGTGTTTAGACCCGAGAGTCGGGGACTACTACAACAACCCATCCTTCGGCTACGGTGGTTACTGCCTCCCGAAGGATACAAAGCAACTCCTTGCAAACTATAAGAATGTACCGGAGAACCTAATACAAGCTATTGTCGAGTCCAACAGGACACGTAAAGACTTCATAGCAAACCGTGTCATGGAGATTGCGGGAATGTATACGCCCTCCTCCGATTACTCTCTCGATAAGGAGAAGAAACAGAAGGAAACAGTTGTCGGTGTCTATCGCCTTACCATGAAGTCTAACTCAGATAACTTCCGTCAGTCTTCAATTCAGGGCGTGATGAAAAGAATCAAGGCTAAGGGCGCAACGGTCATCATATATGAACCCACCCTCGAGGACGGTAGCACTTTCTTCGGTTCTGTGGTTGTCAACGACCTCAGGAAGTTCAAGAAGATGTGCGGCTGTATCATAGCAAACAGGTATGACAGCATACTCGATGACGTCAAGGAAAAGGTCTATACACGTGACATTTTCAGGAGGGATTAGTCAATGAGCAAAATAGATTTAGAAAATAAAACAATCCTTGTCACAGGTTCGCCTGGGTTTATCGGGGCCAATCTTGTTATGAGGCTCCTGGGGGAGATGAAGGGCGGGACTGTCGTCTGCCTCGACAATATGAACGCCTACTATGACCCTTCCCTCAAGGAATACAGACTCAAGCTCATCGAGGAGATGAAGAGCCCGGTTGAGCATATCTATGTCAAAGGAAGCATTGCCGACAAAGCTTTAATCGACTCATTATTCTCCACCTACCATTTCGATATCGTAGTAAACCTTGCAGCACAGGCAGGAGTAAGGTATTCCATTACAAATCCAGATGCTTATATAGAGAGCAACATCATCGGATTCTATAATATCCTTGAAGCGTGCCGTCATCATCCTGTTGAACATCTTGTATATGCATCCTCATCTTCAGTCTACGGCGGAAACAAGAAAGTTCCTTTCTCCACAGATGATAAGGTCGATAACCCTGTATCCCTCTATGCCGCTACTAAGAAATCAGATGAGCTACTCGCTCATGCTTACTCAAAGCTATACAACATTCCTTCCACAGGCCTGAGATTCTTCACTGTATACGGCCCCGCCGGGCGTCCCGACATGTTCTACTTCAGTGCAACAGATAAACTTGTTAAAGGTGAGACCATCAAAATCTTCAACTATGGTGATATGAAGCGTGACTTCACATACATAGACGATATAGTTGAGGGAGTATACCGTGTAATGCAGAATTCTCCAGAGTATTATGCTTTATACAATATCGGGGGCGGCCAGCCGGAGAACCTTCTCACTTTTGTCACAACGTTGCAGGAAGAACTTGTTCGCGCCGGAGTTCTTCCCCCCTCCTATGACTTTGAGGGCCACAGAGAACTTGTGGGCATGCAGAGTGGGGATGTCCCTCTCACTTATGCTGACTCAACAGCGCTTGAGAGGGATTTCGGCTTTACGCCGAGGATTGGAATCAGAGAAGGTCTCAGAGCCTTTGCCGAATGGTATGCTGGGTATTATCAGAAAAAACCGCATAGCATCTAAAATCAAAGAGACGGAGTAAGACCAGGGTATGAGGAACAATAACGCGAATCATATCCTGGCTGCTCAAAGCCAGCGAGCTTCCATTACTGTAATATCTCTTCCTTCCATTCTGTAATATTGCGCTCCTTGCTGCTGAAGTTCATGCCGAGTAAGCGTATCTGATGCTCGGGGCTGTCCAGGCGCCACGCTAGATACCTCTCAACATAGTCTTTATCCTTAATCTGCTTGAGTGCAGCATCGGCAC
>CAVJEL010000150.1:0-3328 GCA_963648635.1 Ruminococcus intestinalis | reverse complement strand
TATCTGATTAGATTGAAAGCTTCTTCGTAGTCCTTGCGACTCTCCGCTCTCGATAGTGCGTTCTTGCACTCCGAGCTCTTCTTGAGGCCTTTGACATAGCCCATTGCATGTTTCCTCATGCCGTGGGATGCAATCTTCTCACCGTAGTATTTAACCATCAAATCGTAGTGCATCAAAGCTGTCTCTTTCCTCTCCTCAACTGACGGCAGAGTGTAGCATCCTTTTTCCATGAACTCTCTTGTCTCTCTGAAGATGAATGGGTTACCTATGGCTCCGCGGGCAAACATCACGCCAGTCATGTTGTACTTTTCAATTGCTTCTACGGCATCCTCGGGTGTGAAGATATCGCCGGAGGCAAAGAGGGCGACTTCTTTCCCGAATTCCCTTGAAAGGATTCCGAACGCCTCTTTGTCGGCCTTTCCTTCGTAGCCCTGTGCGCGTGTTCTGGCATGTAATGTGAGTGCATCGGCCCCGTTCTTTACAGCAATTTCTGCGACTTTAAGATAGTTTATCGATTCACTGTCCCAGCCGAGTCTGAACTTGACAGATACCGGAAGCGAAAGATTATCCTTGAGGGCTTTTACGATTTCCCCGATTTTCTCCGGCTCTCTCATAAGTGCCGAGCCCGCTCCTGTTTTTACAACCTTAGGAACGGGGCAACCGCAGTTTATATCTATTGCATCGATTTCTTTTTCTTTCAAAAGGGGAAGTGCTCTCAGAATGGGGTCGACAGACGGGGCGAAGAGCTGAACGGTGAGGCGTTTCTCTCCGTCGTATTTCTCCATGAGCTCAATTGTTTTTACTCCTTCTCTTGCAAGGCCCTCTGCACTTACCATTTCCGATACTGCACTGTCCGAGCCGAAGAGAGAGCAGACCTCCCGGAAAGCCTTATCTGTATATCCTGCAAGCGGCGCGAGAACTAATCTATCGCATTTATCCATAGCGAAGAGCATAGCAGAGGAAAAAGAAAGAGTGTAGAGCTTAAGGCAATTGATAATACATTCCAGCTGTGCTAACTTTCTACTTATGAAAAAGAAACAGTCAGCGCGCTCAGATGAGAGTGCTTATGTATATGCCATAAAAAATCCTTCATATAATGATATATGTCTCGGAGCTTGGGATAGCGTTATATATGCCGGGACTGCAGTTGTTTACGACACAAAGTTCGGCCTTGACCTGGGCATTGTTGTGGGGCCTGCTCCTACATATAAGGCGGGATATAAACCTGGTAATCCGAATGTCGTAGGATCCTGCCTTAAGTTCGGCTCAGATAAGGACGATGAGGAGACCTCATCCACAGACGAGAACGAGCACCAGTGCCTGACGTGCTTTGCCTGCCAATGTGGCCGCGAGCCCGTGAAGACAAATGTCGACGGTGATGTCTTATGGATTGATCACCTTGCTACTCCCTCAGAAATGGCGAAGTATGAGGAGAACAGGAGTCAGGAGGAGACAGCACTCGAAGTATGCCGGGAGAAGATAATCAAGCATAACCTTGCCATGAAGCTCATATCTGCACACTTTCTTCTCGGAGAGAGTAAGGTAATATTCTTCTTCACCGCTGAAGAGAGAGTCGACTTCAGGGAACTTGTCAAAGACCTTGTCTCTGTATTTAGGATGCGTATCGAGCTCAGGCAGATAGGAGTGAGGGACGAAGCAAGGCTTATCGGGGGACTATCGGTATGTGGCAGGGATTATTGCTGCCATGCGATGAATAGGGAAATGGAGCCTGTAACGATAAAGATGGCAAAGGAGCAGAATCTCTCCCTCAACTCTGCAAAAATCAGCGGGCCCTGCGGAAGACTCTTATGCTGCCTTGCCTATGAATACGAGTATTACATGGAAGAAAAGGCCGGTGCACCACCGGAAGGAACCAAGCTCAAAATCGACCACGATATATGGCGGGTAAGCGAAGTAAACATACTTTCACATAAGCTTACATGCGTCACTTTGGACGGCCGACAGATCTTCATTCCCTTTGATGAAGTCTATTTTGACGGGGAGTCCGGATTCTGGGAAGTTTATCAGGACTACCAGGATGAACTTTTCAGTGAAGATTGAGTTTTCCAATTTCTTTTAAGAAAGTAAGATATTTCTGTTGACCCAAACTACTTCTTTATGGTAATTTCCTTAATTGTCGTTCGAGTCAACGATACACATATGACTATTTGTTAACGTTTGGAGGAAATATAATGTCAAGCAAGTCAGTAGAGAAGAGGGATCGCCAGAACGCTAAGCGCCGTCTCAGAAACCGTGCATGCAAGAGCACATTCCGCACAGCTGTCAAGAAATTTGATGCAGCTCTCGCTGCAGGTAACAAGGCTGAGGCTAAGGAAGCATTGGATCTTTCCGTTAAGCTTCTTGATTCTGCAGCAGGCAAGGGTGTAATCCACAAGAACACAGCCAGCAGAAAAAAGAGCAGATTAACACAGGCTTATAATAAGTTAGCTTAATTGAGTCTAGTCTTTGGAGAAATGAAAATGGAAGAGAAACTTACAAAAGCAGCTATCATTGAAAATCTTCACAATAAGCTTGGATACAACAGAAATGAAATCCACAGCGTCATCGACGAATTGTTTGAAGAGGTTAAGGACGGACTTAAAGATGGTCGTGTCATCGAACTGAGAGGATTCGGTACTTTCGAAGTCAGAGTCAGAAAAGGCAGAGAAAAGGCTAGAAACCCGAAGACAGGTGAAATTGTAGCAGTTGACAGACACGGCGTCGCAATTTTTAGACCAGGTAAGGAACTCAAGGATTTCGTTTGGGATCTTACAGATGGTGATGAAGAATAATCGGAGTTTTCTTTGAAAAACTATAATTATCCTAGGAGCCTCGGGACATTATGTTCTGAGGTTCTTGTTTTATTATCCAGTGCTTTTGTACTTGCCCTTGCATTTCCGGGCTTCATGACAGATAACGGGATAGGGTGGCTCAGTCTTATTGCCCTCATTCCTGTTTTTGCGGTAATCAAGAACACATCCTGGCGCTGTGTATGGTTTTACGGCTTCATATTCGGACTAGTCTACTACTTCTTCTTCAATTACTGGCTCAAGACTTTCCATTCTCTTGCCATCGTAATTGCACCGGTCATAAAGGGTGGGGAGATGATTTTCCTCTTCTTGGCACTCAAGGCGGTTGACAGGGCATTTCCGAAAAGGGGGTACCTTCTCTACGGCGCAGTCTGGGCTGCATACGCGTACCTTGCTGAGAATTGGTTTGCCGGCTACCCCTATGGCAATATTGTCTACGCCCTCTATCCTTACCGCATCCTCTACCAGACTGCAGATATTACCGGTATATGGGGAATAATATATCTCATGGTCCTTCC
>CAVJEL010000149.1:0-3343 GCA_963648635.1 Ruminococcus intestinalis | reverse complement strand
GTCAGACATTCGAGGAATATAGATATAAGGTGATGCAACTTTCTCTGCATCAGAAATGTAAAAGGCTTGTCTTAGCGACAAAAGAAGACTCCTCCCACGATGCAAGCATCTGGGTTTCCGTCTTCAGAGGAATTTACAATGAACAGTATTACAAAGAATGTCTACGACAGCGTTGTAACCAATGACCCGGGGCAGGTGGAGTTCCATCACGCAGTCATGAACTTTCTTCTTTCCGTCGATAAGGTAATCGACAGATTTCCCGATGTTGTCTATCACCGTGTACTCGAGAGAATGGTTGAGCCTGAGAGGGCAATCATCTTCCGTGTTCCATGGATTGATGACAGTGGAAGACTAGAAATAAACCGCGGCTACAGAGTTCAGATGTCGTCGGCGCTCGGACCGTATAAGGGAGGATTGAGATTCCATCCTTCCGTTAATCTTTCTATCATGAAGTTCCTTGCCTTCGAGCAGGTATTCAAGAACTGCCTTACTGGGCTCTCTATGGGAGGCGGCAAGGGTGGAAGTGATTTCAATCCCAAGGGAAAGAGCGACAATGAAGTCATGCGCTTCTGCCAGTCATTCATGACCGAGCTCTATCGTCATGTCGGGGCCGATACAGATGTTCCTGCAGGCGATATTGGAGTCGGAGGAAGGGAAATCGGATACCTCTTCGGCCAGTACAAGAGAATAAGAAATGAGTTCACAGGTGTTTTAACAGGTAAGGGCCTGGAGTGGGGCGGATCACTCATCAGACCGGAAGCTACAGGATACGGACTAGTTTACCTCAGTGAAGCTATTCTCCGTGACAGGGCTTTGGATATTGCAGGAAGCACCTGCCTTGTATCTGGAAGCGGCAACGTTGCACAGTACACAGTCGAGAAGATCAACGAGCTCGGAGGTAAGGTTGTCACACTTTCAGACTCGAGCGGTATGATATATGACGAGAAGGGTATCGACAGGGAGAAACTCGAATACGTGAAGTACCTCAAGAATGTACAGAGGGGAAGAATCGAGGAATATGCAGCAAAGTACAACGGCGTTGTTTATATCCCGCGCGACGGCAATAAGGCTAATCCTATCTGGAATATAAAGGCCGACTATGCATTCCCGTGCGCTACACAGCTTGAAATAAACAGTGAAGATGCAGCTAATCTCCTTTCAAACGGCATCAAGCTTGTGGGAGAAGGCGCAAACATGCCTCTCACTCCCGAGGCTGAGGCTCTTCTTGTCTCATCGGGTGTTCTTGTTGCTCCTGCAAAGGCTGCAAATGCCGGAGGAGTTGCGGTATCGGGCCTCGAGATGTGCCAGAACAGCATGAGACTCAAGTGGACGAGAAGTGAAGTCGACAGCAGACTCAAGGATATTATGGGTAATATCTATCACTCCATCAGTGAGGCAGCTTCTCTCTATTCAGATAAGAACAACTTCATCGACGGCGCTAACATTGCTTCCTTCATTACGGTATCGAGGGCGATGTTGAGCCAGGGTTATGTATAATCTTTTTTCTTCCTTTTGCTCTGTTCCTGTTCTATCATCTAGTCAGGAACAGAAGCTATGAAGAACTACGATAACTATGTTGAGAGCACAGTCGATGCTCTCAGCGTAATAATTACGAAAGAGGGCTACTCGTTTTTATACTTAAACTCTTTTTATGTTTACGAGTCACTTCTCGATAACGGCTTTGATAACGACATATCCTCCCTAATCCTTTTTGCGTTGGTATCAAAGGTAGGGAAGAAATCGAAGAAGAAGGAAAGTGTTGAGAGTGAGATTAAGGCCCTTCCACTGGATAGTGACGCAGAGAGCTTCCTAACCGCTGTATTTACATCCCTTTACTCTTCGAGGCGTAAAGCAGGTATGAAGAAGAAGGAATATGCCGGGCTCGAGGAGTTTCTATCCACAGAGTGGACTGTCGACATATATCTCCAGGCCGAATGGGCGTATAAATTCGGCACGAGAATCAATTACTCATTCAACTACACTATAACTTTCTCCGCCTCAGACAGAGATGTTATTAAAAAGTACCTTACGAGGGATTTGATGAGAAATCCATTTCTCACTGCTTCCGACATCCTCGAGAAATACCGTAAGGAGCTTCAGGAAAGTGTGAACAGGGACTTCGAATCCTATTGCACAGCCGACGATTACTACGAGCCTAATGTCGAAGATTATGACAGCGAAAGCGGGGACGGTGCGATAGAGGACTATTTAGAGGACCACGGCTTCGAGTTTCTTGAGAGCTCGTATGACTACCGTGATGATTCCCCGTGGTGATGAATATGACGATAGAAGAGATTATCAGAGACAAAAACAGGGAGTTTTCTTCCTCCCACAGTGAAAAATCTCCTTTTGACAGGGAGGTATTTACGCGTGACTCTACGGAGAGGAAAATCAAGGCCGCTCACTATTTTGCTCCTCTTTTAAAGGAGAAGTTTTCGTCTGAGTATCCGACACTCGATTTCGACGAGCTTGCGGCAGAGCTTACCGTGATATCGAAAAAAGGGCCGGACTCAGTCAATTATCACTTTTCATTTCTCTACGCCGTCGCCATCTTCATCCTTGACAGTATCTACCATAGCACTGACTCTGAAGAGAAGATGAGCAAACTCAGAAAGATTCTCACCGACTTAAAGCTAGTCAGTATAGTGGATGACGATGCATTCGAATGTTTTGATGAGTTATTCCGTGATCTCGGCGCTCATCCGATTTACCCCGACGAAATGATTGTCCGCTTATCGTCTCTCCTCGCGTTCCGAAATGCAGATTTCATATCATACAGGAAGGAAAAGTCACACGACGACTGCTATTCCTTCATTGCCGATATATATACAACGTCCCTTGACAAAAGTGCATGGAACGATAAGGAAAGGAGAATAAGAGAGTACTATGAAAACGTCCTTTCCCTTGTTAATCCAAATGATATAACAGACGCCGTAGAGGAGTATGAGAAGCTCCTATTCGACCTCAGTGGAAGGTACATAAAGTGCAGAGAGAGAATGAGGAGAAAGATGAAGAGACTCAACAGCCGGAAGGAATATCTCAATTTCAAGATGGATGAGGAGATGCTCAGGGACAAGGAATACAGCAGTGAAAAAGAAAAGATAATGACAAGTCTACTTGAAGTCGAGGATGAACTCTTGACCCTGGAAAAAGTAGAGAACAGCTTTCCCGATGTATTCACGCTCGGACTTTTTTCTCTCATAGATGTGAAAAACAAGTATGTCACACCCCTCAATGAAGCTCTCGACTGCGACCCATATAAGGTGGTAAGCGCATTCTTCTTCCTCTTCGACAAAGGTGACGACAGGGCATGGCTCCTCGGACCAGCGATGGCTGTGATAGG
>CAVJEL010000148.1:0-3386 GCA_963648635.1 Ruminococcus intestinalis | reverse complement strand
TGCAGTTCTCGAAAGAAGGAGGCTTTGAAAATGCCTCAAGTTTTTAGGATTGGTTTCTACTTCTGGACAAACAAAAACGAGCCCCTTAAAAATTGGAATTGGAATTGGCATAGGTGACTATGGGGGAATGGCCGTGATGAGCATTGAGTACGATAACATCGAGAATGCGCTAGATGAAGCCGATAGGGAAGCAAAGTCCACGGCAGAGCGTCTTTTGCATGAAGAAGTTTTCACGAAATTAAGGCAGAAGGTGAATGAAAGAGAAGTATGAATTGGGGTAGAAGAGTTATAATGTGTCATATTACTGTATTGCATGACATATCTGGTGGAGATGATTCTTTCTCTTTCAAACAATGCCAAAGCTTCTTGCTTAACTCTTCAATTTATTTAGAGCATTTTTGAGCTTACAAATGATAAGAAAAAATGCGACCTGAGCTGATGACGACCAATTGAGAACATGAACTATGAGAGGCTATTATGTCGGTTTATTCTTATGGTATTTCGTAGGCTAGTTATTAATAATATAAATTACTTAACTTTATATATTTAACCATTATTTGATAGGCTAGTTTATGTTTGTGAAGGCAGTTCCAGATACAAGAGGGTATAGGCGGGTACTTATGATATCCGCTGTATTCTTTTTTGTGAATAATTCTGATTGACTATGATTGACTATCAGTCATGTCACTTGAATACATGTTGGAGCTAAGCTGTTTCTGGGAATGTAGGGTTAATCTCCTATGTAGGTAACTTGGAGAGAAGCCATTATGTGAGATTTTTAGATTGAGCCACGTGTTGTGCCGGTCGGCATGGTATGTAGTATGAGAGGAGGGAGAGATTCCTCCTACTCGATTAAGACTCTTCTCTAACAGAATTGTTTTTCCTCAATAAGATTAACTTCTCCCGTTATATAGTTTTTTGCTTGTCTTTTTACAACAAATGGTGCGACATCTTCGTATTCTCCCCAGCATGAATCAAGAGGATAAAGCAGAGTCTCATCTGCATTACTATAGTCTGCATCAAGCCAAGCAGCTTCCAGATAGTCTTTGCAGATTCCAATTGATCTAGAGGCAGTTTGAATGAAGATGCCGATTGGGTAAGACAAGGTCTTATCTGAAATCTTTTTGTCAGCATAGGAGACTTCATCATAATAAACTTTGATTGAGACTATATTCTCATCAACCAGAATAGTGATTATCTTAGTGTCTCCGATGTTGCAGAAAGGTTCATGATCTGATGTTTCATCTATTGAAAATACAACGTCTTCATCAACAGCGAAGAAAGTATCCACGTCATCGTATGAAGAGGAAACGACAAGTTGGGAGCCATCTGAGAAGTTCAGTGTTACTTCGTCGCTCACGTGTTTTGCTTCCTCCGGCCATTGAGGTGCAGACTGAATGGATATTAATTTTTTATCCGCATATTTTCTCAAAAAACTAAAAACTGAAAACTTATTTTCCATTATTTCTTCTCCTTAGAATAGAAATGTATTTTTTGACTCTTGATTCCCGGACGCTTGCTGATAATGTTGATATCTATGACAGCACTTCCATCAGAGGAGCGTCGCGGCCTATATGTAATGACATCTCCGCCTTTCATAGTCCTCGTCCATCCTTTTACGCTTCCGTCTTTATCTTTTAAAGGCTTCTGTATGCCACCTCGTCCCAACGTCCGGAATAATCTTTTTGCAGATTCAACCGGATCTTTTGAAAGGAATGTTCGTCTATTCGAACTATCATTTTGTCGATACTTCTGAGCAATATACCCGGAGTCGGTTAACCCGTAGTTTCTTTTTATTGATCTCAGATTGCTTGATATATAATTGCTCGGGGTACCATGCCGGACATTTCTCAATCCCGGAAATCCATAGCTACCTTTACCCATGGAGGACCTCCTTTGTAATGAATGAGGAGTCCCACTTTGGAGTGAATACATGGAGTTCTGTATGATAAGAATGACATATTTCTATAGTATCATCATTGACTGTTCCATAGATTAGCAAGTCACTGGGTTTTAATTTTGATACGACATATTTTAGCCCTGTTGTGAATGTTTCTCTATTTTCACGATTCTTCATTGTTCCAAGACTGCCGATAGCAATAACGCCTCCAGACTCTATTCCATTACAACAAAAATCAAATGAGCGAGAATCAGCAAACGAGACATTCATTATGACAGGGATACCGTTGGAGCTAAAAATATACCCAAGAACACGATTACGATAACAATTGAAGAGTTGCTGTGGATAGGGAAAATCATAGCAGAGACTGAAATCAGGCGATATGCAGCCTGCAAATTTCTTGAGTTGATTAATATACCTTTCGGGGTTCTTCCAGGCTCTCTCAAAACAAGTGTCGGGAAGGAAAAAATGTACAAAGGCATCATAGTCTTCCCTATTTGCATTGAAAATCTTATCAAACGGGATTAGTTTCTGTGGGACAACGTTTGTCCTTTCAAAAAGTGGGAAGTTGTAAGGTTCAGAAAACTTTGCCCCGCTTAAGTATTTAGCTTTGAATATATCCGTATAAGGAGGATATACTCCCGAATAACAATTAGAACCACTCATAATGCAGTCCTCCTTAGATATTGCTATCCCAAGATTTTCGCACTACAATGAAACAACCATGGATCAATGGGTGGAAACCCTGCGATATCGACGCGTTGCATTTTAAAAATGGCGCGTCTTTTTATGTATAAGGCTTTTACAGCCTTTATTAACTAACTTATACATTCAGCTTATATAATCCCTTTTTCTTCATTGCTAACTCTATCTGTTGATATCTTCCGTCTTTTGAATACTTCCTTATTGTTTCGAGTCGTACTTTTGCTGCTTTCTTTGAGACAATGAACTTCTTTGCTACAGCATCTATTAGTTTATTCTCTTCTATGTTGGGGTTTTCATTGGTAAATCCTGTAATTACGGGAAAAGGCATGAGCGTCGCCGAGGCCCAAACATTAGCCTGCCATTCTGAGCTTCTGAATGTAGGGAAAAGGGGAGATTGCGTTCTGCATAATTGCATTCTGTTCTCTTCAAACTGGGGGGAATGAATCCTCGAGTGGCCTACTTCATGGGTTATCGTCATTCTGGGATATCCTTTCGAATCGCACTGAAGATAGTCTGATTCTCGAATCTTTATAATTTTATTGTCCATTTCGGATACACCAAGAATTCCATTTGGCAGTTCATCGTCGGAGATTAACTGCAAGGAGAAACCTTTATCAAGGAATATATTATCGAGGAGCATTTCAACATCAAGAGGCTCTTTTCCTTCAAGCACCTCCGGCTGATATTTCTGAATAAAACATAAAGAATCCAGTTCGATATCGACAGCACTTAATGGTTTTACAAGATAAGCAAGTTCCATGTTACTTTTCTTCTCCATTTT
>CAVJEL010000147.1:1795-3390 GCA_963648635.1 Ruminococcus intestinalis | reverse complement strand
GTAGTTGGAAACTCCATCAGTCTGTGTTGCATCCCCGCTGAATGATGCAGATACAGTCGTACTACCCAGCTTGAGTTCAGTAAGTTTGAACTCTGCATAATATTTTGTTGTACTGAAATCCCAGGGCTGGAATGTGCCGTGGATAACGCCTGTGAGAGAAGCGAATGTTCCAAGTGTATTGGAGTTGTAGACTCTGAGCCCCAGACGCGCTCCGGTGTTGGTATCGTACTTGGGGTAAGGGAGGATTAAAATTGAGCGGGCATCAACTATTGTGTAGAGAACATCGACATAAACAACATCGCCTGTAGCTTCTTCTGTATAGGTATAGTCTACGCTTTTAAATAGACGCTTATTTAGTAGTGCCTGCTTCTTTCCTTCCAGTGCTGACACGAGCTCATCACGCGACGAGAACTTTTCTTCGCCCGACGGAATAATCAGATTCCTGACAACCCACTTCTGCGTCTTACCGGAGATATCGAAATCATAATCACGGATTATAAATGATTCGGCAAAAACGCTAGATACTAAAACAATTAAGAACAATACAAAAACTAATGCTTTTCTATACATCCCGTTCCCCAACGTCCGACAGAATAACAAAATTTAAATATATTGTTCAACCTTACCTGGCTCCGCTTCGATTGAAAACAGAGAAAATTGTTTTAATCAATATTCTTATATCTAAAGAAATAGATGCGTTATCTACATAATAGAGCTCGTACTTACAGCGCTCGGGGTACTTTATGTTGCTCCTGCCGTGGCTTGCCCACCATCCGGTAAGACCGGGTGTTACGGAAAGGAACTTATCCTTATCCTTCCCATACCATTCGAGCTCGCTCTCGATTACAGGCCTGGGGCCGACAAAACTCATCTCACCCTTGAGGATGTTGAAAAGCTGCGGAAGCTCATCAAGGCTTGTCGCTCTCAAGAACTTTCCAACCTTTGTTATCCTGGGGTCATTCTTAAGCTTGAAGTTCTGCTCCCACTCGAGTTTCTGCTCGGGAGTAAAATTCTTGATGAGAGCTTCGGCATGGGGCACCATCGTCCTGAACTTGTAGATATATATAATCTTTCCATTCTTCCCCACTCTATAGTGGCCGAAGAACGGCATTCCCTTCGAGCCGAGGCAGACGAAAAGTGATATAAGAATAAACAATGGAGAGAGCACAATAATCAAAATAAATGAAAATAGAATATCAAAAGCTCTCTTTATAAAATGATACATTTCTTCTTTAACCAATCATCAACTTTTTATCCTACATCATATTCGACATATGGGCAAACCCTATCGCAAAATCAAACACGCATTTCTACTTTGCAGGATAATCACGGCTCTTCAGGATGTAGGCCAGGGCTAGTCCAGGTGTCATGAAGGCAAGTCCCGCAATAAAGACATTGCACGAGAAGCCGAAGGCAAGAATCACGACAACGGAGGAAAGGATGTAGAGGTAAGGAGAATTATCCTCCTCTCCTTTTTTCAACACCTGTCTCTTAAAACATAGGACAAAGAGCCAGATTGCCATAACAATAAGAGGCATGCTGTCAACCATGAAGCCGAGAATACCACCACTTGCAAGTGTTGATGTGAATTGGTT
>CAVJEL010000147.1:0-1159 GCA_963648635.1 Ruminococcus intestinalis | reverse complement strand
AATAATCGGATTGACTGTCTCGATGAACTTCTTACCCCAGTCCTTCTCCATAAAGTAAGCAATCTCGAAGATTTCATAGAAGATGACAATACCCATCGATATGTAGAGACCGATTGATATATGTTTATAGAGCTTCTCATCATCCATTACATAAAGGGCGACAGAGTAAACAATGAACCACAGCGAATAGAACTCGACAAAGGAATTGAATGTGGTGCGTGTCATGAAGACGATGCCCCAGCATGTATAGTCGGAAATCGAGGGATTCACTTTTTTTATATAGTTGAATAGAGTACTCGAAATCCCCGTAAGCTCATCTATCTTGAGGTACTCGGCATATTTGAAGGTAATAAGGCCGTGAAGATTGACGGCAATCTTAACAACTATGTAGACAATAAGGAAGATAAGAAGAGGCTTATACCTCTTTCTATTTCCCGAGAGAAGATTATCGAAAAGAACAATCACCGATAATAGAAACAATGGATAGATTGCGGTGATTGTAGTGTTGGCAAGAAATGTATATACAACCTTACCCACCCACTCCGTGTGAAAACCGTTGAAAAGGGAAAGTACTATCGAGAGTACGAAGAGAAAATCACACACATTCCGTTTTATTGTCTTAATACCCATTGCTTCTTCCTTAAAGCGACACAAATCCCCCGGGAATTGGGGGATAAATAATCATTTCCTTTTATTTATTATATCTAGCGCTGTAGAATTTCTTCCAGGATTCCTTAAGCCATACGTGCTTTTCGTAGTCCTTTATATCTGAGTACATATTGCAGTCCTTGTCGCTTCTCTCCACACAGTTGAATACAAAGGCATATTTAATTCCCTGAACCTTGAGGTCGGTAATAAGCTTATCCATCTTGATAAGACTGTCGACACCTGCGCGTAAAACTACAAGAACAAGGTCATTACCTTTCGCGCTCTTCAAAAGTTCCGGCGTTGTCGATATGGTCTTGCCGTCGGTAACGGTGGCATCCTTCATTGCCCCTTTGAGACCGTTTGCAATCGTTGTTTTACCGGCACAAGGCGAAAGTGACGTAACAAGGATATTTTTCCTGCCGTCGAGTTTACTTGCGATATATGTATACTCAAGATTTGAGATCTTGTTCTTATCCTTATAGAGAGGAATTGATGAAACAAGGTCATCGCC
>CAVJEL010000146.1:2048-3480 GCA_963648635.1 Ruminococcus intestinalis | reverse complement strand
TATAAGGATGCCGGAATAAAGGACGTAAGGGTTAAACTCTATAAGGACGGCAGACACGAGATTCTCAACGACAAGATGAAGGATGAGGTGACGGAGGACGTAATCAGGTTCTATGAGGAGAACCTATGAGCGAAAAGGAGAAGACTCCGGCCCTTAAGAGGGCCTGGGCCTCTATATGTGATTACTTCAAGGTCGTTGGTAAGGCCTTCGGAAAGATTGGGAGCGATAACGTCGCAATCCTTGCTGCCGGCATGGTATATTCAACCCTCATTGCAATTGTGCCGTGTGTCACATTCCTTTCGGCCTTCCTTTCAGCCCTGGGAGGGCTTGAGAATTTCACGCTCGTTGTCGGTGAGTGGCTTGCCGAGACGTTCGGTGAAGAGCAGGGTGCATTTGTTCTCGAGCAGGTAACGCTTTTTAGTAAGAATGCGATGTCGCTCGGAATCTTCGGCCTTATAACCTTCATTATCATGGGCTCTCTTCTTGCCGTTAATATCGACAGCATAATCAACAACATATTCCATACCCGTCAGTCACACGGTGCTGTACGACGCTATGGAAAGATAATCATATTCCTCATTGTGCTTTCGGTATTTATTGCGATTTCTCTCTCGCTTTCACAGTCCATAAGGGAGGATGTCTATGCAAAGATAGGAGTCTCTGATGGCATGAGCCTACTACGCATAATGCTCAAAAGACTCTTGAGAGTTGCTATGATATACATAGTCTTTTTCCTCCTCTTGTTCTTTGTTCCGAACACGAGGGTGAGGGTGTCGTCAGCTCTAGCGGGGGCAGCGCTGGGAACAGCCCTTGTAGCCCTTTTCTACTTGCTATTCACCAACCTTATAATTACTACAGTCAATTACTCTGTTATCTATGGTTCTCTTGCTGCCATACTTCTCGTGCTCCTCTTCTTCTATGTCATATGGTACATAATCATATTTGTCAGTGAAGTTACGTTCATCCATCAATTCAGGCCCGAGAAGGATATCGAGGAGACCCATATTCTGACGCCGCAGCGTGAGATAGAGGAGGGACTGAGGGTGCTAGTAGAAGTCGCGAGGAGCTTTTCCAAAGGCGAGGGTGGGATATCAGCAATAGTGCTTTCTGCCCGCTCGGGTGTTGTATACTTCAGGGTACTTACATATCTTAAGTCCCTTGAGGGAAACGGCTTTATAAAAGAGCTTACATCATCCTCTTATATACTATCCCGTCCCGCAGAGAATATAGCCCTCGACGAAGTTGTCGACTCCCTCTTCTCTTATGACTCGACGAGTGCAATTAACGGCATACAGAACTTCAAGGAAGCGGGACTTGAGAAAATCAAGGGTGATAAGCTTTCATTACTTCTATAGGAGGATTTATGGAAAACGAAAAGGAATTGTCTTCATCCCTCAGCCAGAATATACCTTCTCCCGATAAGGGTGTTGTC
>CAVJEL010000146.1:0-1169 GCA_963648635.1 Ruminococcus intestinalis | reverse complement strand
CGCCGGCATAAGACTTCAGTTGAAGCAGGAAAGAGGAGAAGGCGAAATTCTCCTCAAAAGGGATAGCGACATATTTGGGCTGACACTTATTGAGAATGGCAGGGAAGTAGTAAAGAACGAGAAGCTCTACTCATCACTTCCTTACTTCTATTCTTTCCTCTACTTACGCCTTTCCGACGGTGGTGATATAACAAAAGAAATGGAAGTTTGTGTTGATGCGTCCCGTATAGTCACGAAAATATTACCACAAGTGTTAGAAATATGAAAAAAAACCGTCCAAAATGCTTATAAACTTGCGTTTTGGTATTTATTTCCTTATAGTTTTTGTGTAAGTCACTTAAGGAGATAATTATGGGAGCCAAGAAAAATTCACGTCTTATGGAGATGCTCGGGGGAACCAGCAGTAGATTGAAGATCAAGGAAGAAAGAGTTCTCAATTATCTACTTGAGAATGAGGACAGAATCCAGGAGCTCTCAATCAGCGACATAGCAGAGAATGCAGATGTCAGCAAGGCGACAGTTGTCAGATTCTGTAAAACACTTGATTTCAACGGCCTCAAGGATTTCAAGGTCTGGTATGAAGCAGGGAAGGGCGCTAAGTTTACCCCGGTGAAGGTTCTTACAGGAAAAGAGGAGCCGGAAGAAGTCGCAAAGCTTTTGAAGGATGGTGCCAACGGGACACTCGAGAAAACCTTGGCCGGGACAAACATCCTAGTTCTTTCCTCAATAGTCGATAACATTAAAAAAAGCGAGAAGATTGCGATAATAGGAAGTGGCAGCGAGAACTTCTATGCCGAGGAACTCAAGAGGGTAATTATTGAGGAGTTCCCTGATAAGACTGTCTCAGTCAACACAACGGACGTTGATCCTTCTTCATATTCAATCGTTATCTCCCTCACAGGTGTCGACAAGGATGCTATGACATATCTGATGAATGCCGTTCTTGCGGGCGGAAAGGTAACAGCCGTCACATCCGATGAAACATCGATTATAGGTAAGGCCGCCACCGACTGTTTGGTGATATCTGACGAAGTGCTTTTCGAGACAGACAAACACCTCCTCGGGCGCCTCGCTCTCAATGCCGTCATAAGCTATATTTCGATTTTAATGAGCAAAAACGAGAATAAGGCAGAATAAAGCAGTCGCCACCGACAAGTATTATCTGGCTC
>CAVJEL010000145.1:0-3497 GCA_963648635.1 Ruminococcus intestinalis | reverse complement strand
ATGTGGCTTAATGCCTTCTTCAAGGTGTTTCGTTTCCAGTTTTCTTGCATTCCTTATTGCTTTTTGCACATTTTTGATTGTTTTCCGGTATGTATCTGTATCGCCCTTATTATAGCTTTCCCATCCTTTAATTTTTCGTAGGTCACTTACAACTTCAGATGAGGAGTTGTATTTTTTGGCGGTGTATCGCTCATGCAGTATGAACCAGATTTCGAAGCAGGGATTCGATGTGATTATCTCAATGGGAATCTTTCTATCTTTTTCTGCTTCACGAAGAGCTTCTTCTATCCTGCCGTTTTTTGTATTATCGCAGTCGGTATCTATCAGACAGAAAGCCCTGTCACTCTGTGCATTAAACTCGATTCCTCTTTTGTCGTTGATTTTGCTTTTGAGTTTTCTCACTATTCCCTTCGGGTCGGAGTAACCTTCCTGAACAAATTGAACGCAATATCGAGAAGTTTTGAAAGATTGAAAGTACAAGGATTCGGTTTTGTTAACATTTCCTTCTCCCGCAATATAAATTACAGGTCTCGGCTCTCTATGTCCGGTATTCCTTTTCTTTCTTTCGTACCCTGCTTTTTTTCTCTGCATCAATTAGTCCCCGCAGTTGATTTTCGGAACCGCATCGAAGCGTCCTGAGAGGTAACTCTCCCTCAACTTCGAGAAGGTCGGGCGAATAGAGAATTCATCAAGCGAATACAAGGAAGAAGATCCTCCTGCCCTATCCTTGTCCATAAAGTAAATCTGGTCTCTTCTAAACAACCCCAAGTCCATCAGCTCCATGGAATGAGAGGAAATTACAAGCTGTGCATTATTCTTATTTGTTTTTTCATTCATGAAGAGCAAGATGATGTATCTCAATAGAAGAGGATGGAGACTTGAATCAAATTCATCGACAAAGATAGCAAGTCCTTCATCCAATGCTCTTTTGATGAACGGCGCGAACATAAAGAGATTCTTTGTTCCAAGGGACTCTTCTTCCCAGTCCAGTTTGTAACGCTTCGTCTCTTTTCCTTCAAGGACATCATGGAACATATCACAGCTGATGCTGTTTACTCTGCTTTCTGCATTAAGCCCGGAGAAAAGAATGTTCTTGAGCTTTTCCGGCATATTATTCTCATTCAGTATGTCAGATGCGGTTTTCTCTTCTTTTTCAATCTCAAAGTCCGCTATGTTGATATCTGCCTCTTTCAAAAGATTCTCAGTAAAGCGTTTAACAGAACCGTCGGTATCGTTGAGATACATCTCTGCTGCTCGCGGGAGAGTATCACGATACTGTATGTCATAGGTATCTATTCCCGTCATAAGCCATTCAAACGGTTCTTTCGTGTATGGAGAATTCCATGATGCCGATGTTGAGAGGAAAAGCTTATTTGGAAGGTTTCTCTCCACAAGTGGCAGCATCTTTCCTTTTATAGATTCAGGGAAATAGTAGTCGTTGCCTTCTCTCTGGAAAATTGTACTCGGCCTGGGAGTTTTATAAGCATAAAGGTGTTCTTCCATAACCTTGGATCTGGTTGCTGCAAAGCCGTATATATACTTTACACCTTTGTGTAGAAAAACAAATTCAAACTCAGTAGGCTCATTCTTTGTCTCCTCTGAAAAGATAAAAGGAATAAAATTCCCAACCAAAGAGCCGGGAACATTGAATGATGAAAACCTGATTGCCATCAAAGCGGAGGTTAAGGCCTGAAACAGATTTGACTTTCCGCCTGCATTTGCACCGAAGATTACCGCCCCTCTTAAAACCTTTTCTCCTGACTGTGTCGTGGAGTAATTGTCCTCAAGTTCCTTATTCGCTCCAGCTTCAAGGGAAAGCACAGCTTTATTTCTTATTGATTTGAAATTCTTCACACAAAACTGCAACAACATCTATTAATCCTTCTTTCTGATTTAAGGATAAACATTAAACGTTGAAACTTCAACGTTTAATAACGATTTTTGTTAGAAAATAGCAAAAATATGATTCATACGTTATTAATCAAGTTTCGGACTTGAGCTGTATTTCTTGTTTGATTTCTCGTATAGCACAACAAAAAAGGCCAGTGGGAAGAGAACACCCACTGACCTGATTTGTCGATTAACAAATTTAGTTAATTCCGTATTTACTCTTGAGAAGGCTCATCTCTCCGCTTTCCTCAACCTTCTTCAATCCGTCATTCAAGAGTGAGAGCAGCTCTGTGTTACCCTTTTTGACTGCAATTGCCATATCGTAAGAGTTTTCGAATGAGCCTGCAATCTTCAAAACCTTGGAGTAGGTTTCGTCATTGTGAACATAGTTTTCTGCAACAACTGAGCCGAATACAACTGCGTCGAGTTTGCCATCGGCAAGGTCAAGAATTGCATTAGGGGCCTTGTCATATATAGATGGTGTAAGACCGGCCTCTTCGCATGCAGACTGACAAAATGAGCCACTCTGGACACCGACTTTCTTTCCTTCAAGGTCGCTAACGCTCGAGATATCTGTATTGTCATCCTTTGTTATGATAGATAGTGTAAAATGGATGACAGGAGAAGTGAAGTCAACGCTCTTCTTTCTCTCATCTGTTATTGCGAATCCACTTGCCCCGATATCGTACTTGTCGTTCTCGATACCAGTAATGATTTCGTCAAATGCAGCGTTTACAAATTGAACTTTAATTTCGGCAGCATCTGCAACAGCCTGGATGAGTTCAACTTCGTAGCCGCAAAGGTTACCGTTCTCGTCTGTGTACTCGAGAGGAGGATAGTCAGAACTGACAGCAACTGTATAGACCTTTTCCTTGCTCAGGGCCTCTTTAGCTCCTTGAGCGAAAAGGGATGTAAAGGCAAATAATGCGATAAGTGTAAATGTAATAATTTTCTTCATTTTTATGCATCCTTTAAAGTATATTGATAAAACTGTACAAGCATTATGGATAGTCGTCAATAACTTTCTGTATAAAAATACGTGACAGTTTCAATGTAATTGTTTGTAGTAGAATGAAATACTATCTTAAGCCTGGTGTCACGGGAGCCCTCATAGACATCCGTCTCCGTCGTGTCGCTCAGTGCAGAAATTGGTGCATAGAGCTGTGAACAGAAATCAAAGTCAATGCCCTCAATCAGCAAGGGTTAGATTCGATAGGTCGGGGACGCGGGTTTTCTCAGGGAGTGGCGGCTCATTTATGAACATCAGCATATATATCGGAAGGTAGATAATATTTTTGTCAACGCGCACATTACCCTTGGATAGCACATATGCATAGGGAATGTTATAAGAAGTGTTTGATAGGAGGTTGTTCATGGCAGAATGAATTGAATAATCCTTCCCACTCTTAACCTCTATTGGGAGAGGAGCTCCGTCATGTTCTATCAGGAAATCAACTTCCCCGTTTTTCTTGCTGTTATAGTAAAAGAGGCTGTACTCCTTTGAGAGAAGTTCTTCTGCCACGGCATTTTCGAAGATTGCCCCGGAGTTTATATCTGTGCCGTTATCTAAAAGCTTCAATTTTGTTGCATTGCCATAAAGTGTGGAG
>CAVJEL010000144.1:0-3937 GCA_963648635.1 Ruminococcus intestinalis | reverse complement strand
TTATAAGGCCGTGAGTGCCGAATACGGAGGAGAGGAGATTATCGAGGGCGGGGATGATTTCCTTGAACTGTGTAAATACAAGGACCTTCTCCCTATTGGAGTAGATAGTACCTGCAACCTCCTTCAAGAGCTCGAACTTTCCGCTCTCGTCCTCTTTGTAGATACTCTCTCCCGAATACTGGTCTGGGTGATTGCATATAGCCTTGAGCTTAGCTATCGCAGCCAATACCATGCCCTTCTTCTCAAATTCGCCGTCTTTCTCCTTGATGCTCTCCTCAAGGTCATTGACAACCTTGTTGTATAGGATAATCTGCTCCTTCGAGAGATTGACGAAGAGAGAGCTTTCAACCTTATCCGGAAGGTCTTTGATAATCGACTTATCTGTCTTGAGACGCCGCAGGATGAAGGGACTTATCGCCCTCTTCAGCGATGATATCCTACCAATATCCACATCCTTTGCATAGCGCGAGAACTCCGTCTTTGTCCCGAGGAAACCGGGGTTAATGTACTCCATAAGCGACCAGAGGTTCATGAGGTTGTTCTCGAGTGGTGTACCGGTAAGTATTACACTCCTCTTCCTCTTCATTGCAGATAGTGCCTTGTAAGCTTTTGTTGCACTATTCTTTATGTATTGCGCTTCATCAAGTATTACAAGGTCCCAACTCTCGAGAGCGAGCTTTTCGTCTTTTGCTGCAACACCGTATGTCGTGATTGTGAGAAAGCCTTTCCCGAGCTCCCTTGAGCTTCCGTGGTATATATCGTAGTCGAGTGACGGCGTAAATGTCCTTATTTCACTTTCCCAGTTACCGATTAATGATGACGGGAGGACCAGGAGAACACGCCTCGCCTTTTTCTCTACTCTCAGAGTTTCAAGGTATGCAAGTACCTGCACTGTCTTACCCAATCCCATGTCATCTGCAAGACAGAAGCCGAAGCCAAGGGTATTCATTGCATATAGGTACTTGAATCCCTCCGTCTGGTAAGGTCTGAGCGTTATCTTTGCGCTATCGGGTATGGAAATATTCTCGGAGACAGCTTTCGATAGGGAATCGAGCCAGTTCTTATCGGAGAAGGAGAGCTTTACTTTGCTTTTCTTTATTCCTGATGAGTATTTCACAACATCGGCTATACTCATCGGCGATGAGAAGAGATCATAGCTCTCGAGAAGGGCTTTGAGCTTATCTGGGTCGAGCGCGACCCACTTTCCCTTCAGGAAGGCCAGCCCAGCCTTCATATCGAGAAGGTCTTCTATCTCCTTCTTTGTTATTGCAATCCCTTCATAGACCATCTTCGGGTGAATTGCAATTATTTCCCCCGCGCTCATATTGCCCTTCTGGACACTGATGGAAAGAGATGTATATCGTCCCCTCTTACGCCAGAAGTTCGGAATACGGCACTCCAGTCCTTCGCTCTCGAACTCTTCAGCGTGGATGAGAAAGTCATAGGCCTCCTCTTCTGTAAAGCGGACAGGGTAGAAGATACGACCCGACTCAATCATTCCCTTGATTATCTCGGATGAGGATGATAGTCGGCTTATAGGAGAAATGAGGCGCGATAAGCCCTCGAGGTCGTTTTTGTACTCCGTTAAGGCAAAGCGTAGCGGGTAATGGTGGACTTTCCCCTCCTCATCCTTTGTCGTGTATGTCGCCATGAAGGCAAAGGGATACATATCATTCTTGTTCTCAACAAGATGGAAGTATATACGTGACGGGAAGAGAAGACTCTCGTTCTTCATGTTGAAGTAAATATCAACACTTTGGGTAAAGGTGGCTATCTCCTTCTTATAACAGGAAAGAAGGACATCGAGCTGCCTTTTGACCCACTTTCTATCAACATACCGACTTCCGACGGCAAACGGCACATCGCCTGCAATACGGTCAATCTCCTCCGTCTCGTAGACCGGCTCAATCTTCTCCCTTTCGAGCTCTATACCAGTAGACGAAAGAAGATTGTCGATAAAGAAGGAGGCTATCTCCTTTATGTATTCCTCTGTGAGCGACGCACCTTTTTCAAGGTCCTTGAAGCAATATTCGTAGAATGAGGAAGGTGAAAACTCCTCGAGTGCACCATCCTCGATAAAACCTTTTTCAGTAAAAATAAAATCCATCAACACAATTATGACTGTGTGATGGACCATTATCAAGAAAAAGCTTATCTATGAATCAGTTCTTCTTTGCTTCAAGTTTCCTTGCAACAAATACCAAAACTACAGCAAGAAGGGCAAGAACAGCAGAACCGATGTAGCCGGCAACGTAACTGGAGGTACGGTCAAAGAATGAGGCGCTGATTTTCGGCCCCACAAAGGCTCCGATTCCGTAGCCTATGAATATAAGACCGTAGTTACGGTTATAGAACTTCGTTCCGAATACTGTCTTGACTATAGGTGCAAATACGACAAGGAGGCCGCCGAATGAGAATCCGACAAGAGAAATACAGAGAATGAAGTACCCCAGGCTCTTCGCCACTGTCAGCATGCACATCGAGAGTGCATTGATGACAAGAACGAGAATGAGCGAGTTCCAACCTTTGAGACGGTCATAGATGAAACCGAACCCTATACGCCCGAGCATATTCAATAGTGTCATGATACTGACGCACATTGCAGCGGTCATCGCAGACTGCCTGATCTGGAACTGAGCTATCGGGGATGTTGCACTCACCATCATCGTTCCTGCAGCATTGGCAAAAATGAATATGATGAGCATAACCCAGAAGATGGGGGTCTTTATCATCTCGGAAGTGCTGTAGTTCCTGCTTCCGATTTCCTTCTTCTGTCCTTCTGTCGGCGTCCAGCCTTCGGGAATCCAGCCCTCCGGGCACGGAACAATCATCCATGCAACGCTTCCGACTCCGATTAGGAACACAACAGAGAGAATTCTGCATGCAGACTGTGCGCCATACGTAGAGATGAGGTATTGCGCTATCGGGGAGAGGATAAACGGCCCGCATGATGCACCTGCCTGTACGAGGCCAGATATCGAGCCACTCTTATCGGGGAACCACTTTAGAGCTGTGGGGAGACACGCTGGGTATATCGTACCGGCACCGGCACCAGCCATTATTCCGTAGAATATGTAGAGCTGAGGGATGGTGGAAGCAAAACCCGTCAAAAACCAACCCGAGGCAAAGAACGCGAGGCCAAGATAAATCGCCGTCCTGGGCTTGAGCTTCTCGGCAAGCATTCCACCCAGAAAGCCTACTGCACAGTAGACAAACATGTAGATTGTGTACGCCATGCTGAAAGAGCTGGTACTCCAGCCGAATTGAGTTGTGAGGGGTATTGCGAAAAGAGAAAAGAATGCCGTAGCCGAAGTAAAGAGGCTCTGAATCCATACGCCGGCAAAAACACGCCATCTTGTTGCTTTTGTAATCTTCATTTCCTTCCTCACTGCTGAAGTGTTCCGAGATCCAGTGCCAGATCGCGCCCGCTGAACTTACCTGCGCTTACACTTGTTCCAAGCCAATAAACCATATCCGAGATATCTGAAACATCGAGGAAAGGAACGCCTTCATACATTTCCTTGTAGTCCTTGAAGTTCTTTCCGGTGAGTTCGTTGATGAACTCGACATAGCTCTGTGTTTCACACATAGGTGTCTTGACCTTTGTAGGACAGACTGTGTTGACGACAATCCCCGTGCCCTTGAGTTCCTGTGCAAGTGTCTTTGTCAGTCCCCTGACGCCCCACTTCGCCATACAATAGGTTGCAAGCTTAGGAGTTCCGTACATACCGGAAGTCGAAGAAATGTTGATTATCCTTCCGAATCCCTGCTTTCTCATATAAAGGGCAGCATACTTATCGGTGCGCCATGTTCCGATAAGGTCGATATTAATGACCTTCTCAACCTGAGCATCGGTAAGCTCCCATGTGTAGCCGAAGTTGATAACACCCGCATTTGCAATCACGACGTCAATACGGCCGAACTTCTCCATCGCCTT
>CAVJEL010000143.1:0-3995 GCA_963648635.1 Ruminococcus intestinalis | reverse complement strand
CAACTTCCGGGTCCGGAGCGACAGGAGTCTTTCCGAAGTAGCCGAGAACCATCTTGCCGTAACCTTCAGCAAACTTCTTCCATGGCCCGAACATAACGTTGTTGAATGCCTGCTGGAAATAGAACTGGCTGACAGGTGTAACTGATGTACCGAAGCCGCCCTTTGCAACTGTTTCGCCCATAGCTGCGACAATCTGAGGATACTTGTCCATGAGGTTGTTGTCTCTGAGCATCTGAGTGTTTGCTGTGAGAGCGCCACCCGGGAGTGGGAAGAACGGAATTTCAGGGTTGACCTTTGTTGCTTCCGGTGGGAGGAAGTAGTCAGCCATGCATTCTTCGAATACAGCCTCAGCCTTTCTGACTTTCTCGATGTCGATATCGAGTGTGTAGTCAGTGCCTCTCAAGGCATGCCACATTGTTATGATATCGGGCTGGCATGTTCCGCCTGAAACAGGAGACATGGAGAGATCGAGCTGGCTAGCACCTGCTTCGATAGCTGCCATATATTGCTGGATTGAAACACCTGCTGTCTCATGTGAGTGGAATACGATGTTCATGTTGGGGCCGACAAGCTTACGTGCCCTCTTGATTGTCTCGTAGACGTTGTGAGGAGTACTTGTACCTGAAGCATCCTTGAAGCAGAGAGAATCGAAAGGAATCTTTGCCGCGATGATTTCCTTGAGTATCCTTTCATAGAAGTCTGGGTCATGCGCACCCTTGACACCTTCCGGGAGGCTCATCATCGTGACTGTAACTTCATGCTTGAGACCTGCGTCATGGATAGCGTTTCCGCTGTCGATGAGGTTGTTGACGTCATTGAGTGCATCGAAGTTACGGATGGTTGTCATGCCGTGCTTCTTGAAAAGCTGAGCATGGAGCTTAATCATATCTCTCGGCTGTGAGTCGAGACCTACGATGTTGACACCGCGTGCAAGAGTCTGGAGGTTAGCGTCCTCTCCTGCGACTCTTCTGAACTCGTCCATCATCTCGAATGCATCTTCGTTTGTATAGAAATAGAGAGCCTGGAATCTTGCTCCGCCACCGGCCTCAAAGTGCCTGATTCCTGCTTCCTTTGCAGCTGCAACTGCGGGCATGAAATCCTTTGTGAAGACTCTTGCTCCATAGACGGACTGGAAACCGTCTCTGAAAGCAGTACACATGAAGTTGATTTTCTTCTGTGCCATTTAATTACCTCCCTTCGTTGACGGAAGCAGCTATAGCAACAGCAACCTTCTCGTCGTCATTCTTTTTAGCTACAGTTACAGGTTTAGTAGCGACCTTTTTCTTTGGCTCTTCCACTGCTGCGTTCTTCCCAACAATCTTAGACATAAGTTTGATAGAATATATAAGAATGGTTAGGAAAATGAAGACAACAATCATGCCAAGGAACATTAACACGATTCCATCCTTGAGCTGTGCATTGAGATATGCACTGGGCAGATTTGTCAATAATGCCAACATTTATTTCGTCTCCTAATCTGGAAATTAGTTTTTAACCAATTCTATCAAAGAATTAGATATAAATTCAACTATATATAAGGATTGTAAAGCTCATTTAACATATGCCGTAAAGAGTGGGATACTTGCCCTTTTTCTACTTTTAGTTATATTGAAGTAGGAGACGAAAAAAATGGACAACAATGAATATGATGAACAGACTGCAAGAATAGACGAGAGAATGAGCCTGATTAAGCGTAAGATAGTCGTAATGTCGGGTAAGGGCGGAGTCGGTAAGACGACGGTAACCGTTAATATCGCATCAGCTTTGAGAGATATGGGATGCTCAGTCGGCATTCTCGATTGTGATATTCACGGCCCGAACGTTGCTAAGATGCTCGGCGTCAAGGATGCGGAGCTCTATTCCCCTGACGGCAAGACTATGCTTCCGATAGAAACCGATAACGGCATAAAGGTTATGTCACTTGCCTTTGCACTTCCGGACCCGGACGATGCAATTATATGGAGAGGCGCTATGAAGATGGGGGTTATAAGACAGTTCCTCGGTGACACGGAGTGGGGCACACTGGATTACCTTATTATTGATACTCCTCCAGGAACTGGAGATGAGCAACTTACAGTTGTGCAGTCAATTAGCGACCTCACCGGCGCAATAATCGTAACAACCCCGCAGGAAGTGGCAATACTTGACTCGCGTCGTTCTGTCACATTTGCTCGTAAGTGCGGTATTCCGATTATCGGAGTAATCGAGAATATGTCGGGCCTCAAGTGCCCCAATTGCGGCACCGAAATTCCCGTCTTCGGTAAGAACGGCGGAAAGAACATGGCTCTTGAAATGAATACACCTTTCCTTGGCTCAATCCCGATGGAGCTTGAACTTATGGAAAGCGAAGACAAGGGCGAGGACTGGGTCAAGGAAACAACACACCCAAGTGTTCAGAAAATCAGGGAAATAGCGGAAAAACTTGAAAAGGGCGATGCATGCACAACTGGGCGCGAGATGAATAGACTGGGTACATCATCATGTTCCCCTGAGGCATGTGCACACTGCTCATCCAATTGCTCGAGTAAAAAAGCATGAAGGATGATGACTTGAAGTGGAATGTGGGAGAAAAGAGGAGAGTCTTCTCTTCTCCCATACTTTCCGTCGACCTCTCCGAGCGTACACATGAAGAGAAGAAGGGCGAGTTTGTAACACTCGCTCTTCCCAACTGGGTTACAATCATCCCCCTCATTGAGAAAGAGGACGGCGGGAGGGTTTTCCTGATGGAAAGGCAGTACCGTCACGGCTCGGAAAGTGTAACCTTGGAGTTCCCTGCGGGTTTAGTAGAAGAGGGCGAAAGCGCGCTAAACGCTGCAAAGCGGGAGCTCATGGAGGAAACAGGATATGAAGGAGACTTGGAAGAACTATGTTCATTCAACCCCAATCCTGCCTTCATGACCAACACCCAGACTATATTCCTTGCGCGTAAACTTAGAAAAACAGCTTCTCAAAGTCTCGACGAGAACGAGGAAATCGAGCTAGAGGAAGTGGAGGTTGAAAGCGTTATTAAGGAGATGGGGAAGGGTGTCTACTCTAACGGCGTAATGCTCTCAGCACTCTTTGCTTTTATGAGAAAGGCGGAGAAAGAGAAAGGTTTAAGGAGAAAGAAATGAAAAAAGGTTTACTGGTAACACTGGCTGTTGTACTTGCCGTCTTTACACTCACGGGGTGTATGACAACAAAAGAAAGCGAGAAAAGCTACGTAACTGTAACTGCATCAAGCATCGTCAGTGTCACCCCTGACACCGCATCCTTCACAATTACAGCAGAAGCTATGGAGAATACAACAGAGGACGCAAGAAACACATCGTCGTTGATGATTGCGTCAGCCGTGGAAATTTTAAAGGATGAGTTCGGTATAACAGATGATGAGATAACAACGAACTACATGAACATCAACCCGTACTACGAGTGGCTTGACGGTGGAAGAACCCTTAAGGGGCAGAAAGCGACACAGAGCCTGAGCATCACCCTCAAGAACGGACTCGACAAGGCCGGTAAGGTCTACGACAGACTTTCCGTGCTGGACGGTATTTCGATATCGAGTATAAGTTACTCCAAACTCGATACTTCCGAAGAGGAGTCAAAAGCAAGGGAGGAAGCAACAAAGAACGCCCTAAAGAAAGCACAGGACTATGCTAACGGGCTTTCCCTTGAAGTTGGAAAACTTGTCAACCTCGCAGAAGGGAATGTCAGCTACTCCTATTCTTCCTACTCGAGCAACAAACTCATGATGGCTGAAGCTGCCGTTGCATCCGACTACTCATCAACAACCTACTACGCAGGAGACTTGAGTGTCTCAGCAACAGTTACTGCAGTATTCGAAATCGAGTGACGGCAGAAAACAAAAAAATCACAATGGAGCGTCTTTCGGGATGCCCCATTTTTTTGCCCCCAAAGATTACAAGATGTCAACCCCGAATTTCATTGACACCATACCGGGGGAGACTGTCCTAAAATCGTCTCAGCCCGAAATTGACTTCAAGCAAGGGTGT
>CAVJEL010000142.1:0-4109 GCA_963648635.1 Ruminococcus intestinalis | reverse complement strand
AATAGCAAGAAAGAAACCGTTTACAAGGCAAAAAGGATTGTCGAGATAAGTGATTATTGTAAGTGGAGTAATGCCTTTAAAGAATCAATCCTAGCTTCTCCCAAAATCATGCTCTCTGACATAAAGGAAGGATTCTCAAGTTGGGGAACTTTATACATTACGGTAAAGTTTGTTGACTCTTATTTTGAAGAGACTGCTCAATCTATATATAATCTTCCTATGCATTCCTTGGAAAATAAAGAGATTGTGAAGGAAGCAACTTGTGTAACTGATGGTCTTGCTCGTGGAATATGTTCGTCGTGCGGCCAAATTGTTGAAAAAACTATACCAGCAACAGGTGTACATGCTTATATCAAGGAAATAGTGAAAAATGCAACTTGTGGTACCTTTGGACTTGATAGAAAAACATGCTCTGTTTGCGGAAAGGTTGTCGAAGACATAGTGGTAGCAACAGGTGAACATTTATATCTCGAGGAGATTGAGAATGCAACATGTGGAAAAGATGGATTTATCAGAAAGACGTGTAAAGTTTGCGGAAAGGTTGATGAAGAGATAATACCGGCTACTGAGAAACATACTTATCAGAACAGTATCGTCGTGTCGGAGCCTACATGTATTTCTGAAGGAGTATTAAGTATTACTTGCAGTGTTTGTGGAATCGGAGGGTGGACGGAAAAATTAGACAAACTTAATCATTCCTATATAAATGACAAGTGCACAAACTGCGGTACTCTTCGAATTGGAAGCAAGGGCCCTGCTGGTGGATATGTATTCTATGACTGTGACTTGGACAATGCAGAGGGGAACAGCGACAACCTTATCTCTTCTGAATGCGGATGGCGATTTCTTGAAGCTGCCCCGGAAGATGTTGGTAAAATGGTATTCGGTTATTGTCGTAATAGTGCAAACGGAAAAAATCTGTACGTAAATGGCAATGTAGAATATTATGAGGGAAATTGTACAAGACGAGAAATAGGATATGGAAAGAGTAACACAGATTTGCTTGTAGAGGCTATGGGAGATGAAACATATTCCAAAGAATCCGGTTCTGAAAAAACAGAAGTATATGCAGCAAAAGCATGTATAAACTATTCTCTGAATGGATACAACGACTGGTTCTTGCCAAGTGTGGATGAGCTTAATCTTATGTGCAAAAACTTATACCTTAAAGGAAAAGGAAATTTTGATAGCAGAGATTATTATTGGTCGAGTTCCGAGTTCAGTAGCCTCAAAGCGTGGAAACAGGACATCGGCGATGGCTACCAGGACGGCGGGTACCGCGTCAGCAATTACTATGTGCGTCCCATCAGAGCTTTCTGATAACTATTTATCGATTTAACAATTCAAAGGGGAGTGAGTCTCCCTTTGATAAATACAGTGTAGAGGGAAGACCGCTTTGGCCGGTCTAATCAGTTGACATACCATTCAACCTTCCTCCAGCACTTGAACACGACCGTTATCCTCTCTTTACTGTATATCACCATGTGGTCGATAAGTCCCAGGAACATCTTCTCGGAGAACTCGTCGACGAGAGTGTCCATCGTCTCAATTCGGGAGATGAACCTCTTCATCTTCCGTGCTCTGTTCCTGCGGTCTGTTATCATCTTCTCGAGGTCGTCGACTTTCTCCTTCGCTTCTGTATACTTCGCCTGATACTCCTGAAACTTCCCGGAGACTGCATCCGTTATCGCAGAGCCGTTAAAGATGCTCTTGATGAGACCCTCGGAGTACTCGAGTTCAAGAGTGGCGGAGGAGAGTTCTTTCTCGAGCTCTTTGGTGTCGAGGAGCTTCTTTCGTATCTCGGTGAGGTCGTTGATGAGACGCTCTTTATCCGTTATGAGAGTGTTGACCGCTTTGACGAACACGGCCTTTATATCATCCTCTGTGAGGTGAGGAGTCTTACACTTGTTCTTAAACTTGCCGTTACATTGCCATATCGTTCTCTTGTACTGGTCCTTGGAGTACCAGACTTTTGCGCCGAAGAAGGAAGAGCAGTCAGCGCATATAATCTTCCCCGAGAAGACGGACTTCGCTGAGTGCTGACGAAGTGTATTCTTTCTTTCCTCGAGCTCTATCTGAGTAAGGTTAAACTCCTCTTCCGTTATAATCCCCTCATGGCTGTCGCGGACGAAGTATTTCTGAACTTCACCTTTGTTGGTCTTTCTCTTTGAGAGCAGGTCAGTCTTGTAGCTCTTCTGTAGTATGGCGTTACCACAGTACTTCTCGTTCTTGAGTATTCTTATAACAGATTCACTGTCCCACTTTGTTCTACCCGTTCCTGTCTTGTCCCCTCGCTCCATGAGGAGGTGAGCAATAGTGTAGGGTGTCTTACCTTCAAGGAAGCGTGAAAAGATGAATCTCACTGTCTCAGCTTCTGTGGGGTTTATAACAAGATTTCCGTCTTCTCCCTTGTCGTAGCCGAGGAATGTGGAGTATGCAACCATTACCTTACCGTCTTCAAAGCGCTTTCGTATTCCCCATAGGACATTCTCGCTTATCGAACGCGATTCCTCTTGAGCGAGACTGCTCATAATAGTGAGCAGCACCTCTCCCTTACTGTCGAACGTCCAGATGTTCTCCTTCTCGAAGTAAACCTCGACTCCTTTCTCTTTGAGCTTACGTATTGTGGATAGAGTGTCAACTGTATTACGGGCAAACCTGCTTACGGACTTCGTGAGAATAAGGTCGATTTGACCCGAGAGTGCATTGTTTATCATTCTCTGGAATCCTGCACGCTTAGCTGTGTGCGTTCCTGATATCCCCTCATCGGTGTAGACGTCTACGAACTCCCAGCCGTCGTGGCTTTTGATGTATTGAGTATAGTAATCTACCTGAGCATCATAGCTTGTAGCCTGTTCCTCATTGTCTGTGGAGACACGGGCATATCCTGCGACTCTCTTCTTTGTATTCTTCTCTATCGGACGTGACGAAAATTTAGTCAGCGTTGCCGGTATTGTTGTTACCACTCTTGGCATTCTTTCCTCCTTTGAAAATCTTCTCAATAGTGCTGCCGTCCTTCATATGAAACGTGAGTTTATTCGGTTTCGATACCACAATGTGGTCTATAGCCTTGTTAAAGTCTTCGTCCGTGAAGTTTTCTTTCTCAAGTACATCTGATGTGATGGAATACAGAACCTTGTCTGCAATATTAGTGGCATCACAGAATGAAGAGGTATGGTCTACCTTACCTCCGCACTTCCAGCGGTAGTAGCGTGTGACGCATCGTGTGGCTTCTCCTATACGCTTACGGTAAGTACGGCCGCAGTTAGCACAGATAACCTTTGATGTGAAACACGAGAACGAGATACTCTGGTTTGCCTTATATCCGAGTTCCTTCCGTCTCTCTATTTCTTCCTGAACCTTATCAAAGAGCTCTTCGTCGATAATCACCGGGTGCGTTCTCTCTGCCCAGTAGCGCGGGGCCTCGCCGTTGTTCTTCCGTCTCTTACCGTTGAGAAAGTCCTTACAGTATGTTTTCTGTAGCATCGAACACCCCGTATACTTCTCGCATCGCAGAATGCTCCACACCTGGTTTATGAGAACTTACCACCGGTAGTGGAGGGGATGTTACGCTCCTGCAAAGAGAGGGCAATCTGGTCCGGGCTCCTGCCGTCGAGGTAGCTGGAGTAAATCTCCTTCACAATCTCAGCCTGCTCGGGGACGAGATCGAAACCTTCCCCGTTCCACTTATAGCCGTATAGAACGTAGTTGCAGGGGATGCCTTCCTTGAAGCGCTTCTGTATGTACTGACCACCTCACGTTTTCGCTGATAGAGAGTGACTCTTCCTGGGTGAATGACGCCATGAGAGTGATAAGGAGTTCACCTTCCATTGAGATGCTGTCGATGTTCTCTTTCTCGAAGTGTATGTTGATATCCAAATCCTTGAGATGTCTTACTGTGTTAAGAAGGTCTACGGTGTTCCTGCAGAATCGTGAAAAGTTCTACGTCAGATTATACTTTTCCTTTGTCAGAATTAGTCCCCGACCTTGTTATCTTGGTGTGTGCAGTTTGTGTTATGTTTGAATAATGAAGAAAGAGAGAAGTCGAGGAAGCGTTAAAGTCTTTTCAGAATCGCTTCTGTCTGTTTCTCATCTTCGATTTCGCTTAT